>NZ_WBKL01000032.1:0-47754 GCF_015714705.1 Nostoc sp. NZL
GAATGGGGAATGGGGAATCGTTATTTTTGCTTGTGCCCTTACTCCCTACTCCCTACTCCCCACTAACTAAGCGAATAAATTTTAGCGTAGCTTGAGCGTAGCTAATTTTGTGGGAATACTACTTATTGTTGGTGTTTGCTGGTAGGGAACAATTAACGTATGAATTTGCTGCGACTGAGAATGCATCACTTAATCGAGCAGTTAGCCGATGAAGATTTGCAAGACATTTGGGACGTTCTCGAAGCTTTACATTGTGACTTTTATATGCTTAAAGCGATACAACAAGTTAAGCGATCGCAGCAACCGTGGGATATCTTAACCCATGAAGAAGCGGTACGACTGTTGATGTTCTTCTGATTCAGCAGCGCTTTCTTTTCTTGTGCCAGTGGCCCTGAAGTTTTGGTTAAGGTAACGCCTAGTGAGTCTGGAAATGCGCTATGCAAGGTCTTTTTTGTTAGACCTGAAGAATTTAGAACCTGCCGCCTACGAGCGGGTGCATGATTTTGTCTTTATTGAGTTAGCCCAAAAGTGGCAACTGACTGATTTAAAAGAACTGCGACAGCTTGATAGTGAAGGCATTTTTCACCGCTTCACCCTGGATAATTACCTAATTGGTATAGAAATTAGGGGGGAAATTGTGAAATTTCTGCGTGTCATCCCTATGCCAGATGTTTAAAGTGAAGAGTCAAGCGAACACTTAAAACTGTAAACTGTATAAGGCTAGGCAGGGATCGCTATAACCTTCCATTAAACTGGTTTTTGAAAAACACTTTATTTGAGATTTCCCTATGGATGCTAGGGCACTTTGGCAACGATACCAAAACTGGTTATATTTCCACGAGGGATTGGGATTGTACTTAGACGTAAGTCGAATGCGGTTCGATGATGCCTTTGTGGATTCGTTGCGGCCGAAGTTTGACAAGGCGTTTGCGGATATGGCTCAACTGGAGAAGGGTGCGATCGCAAATCCCGATGAGAACCGCATGGTTGGACATTACTGGCTGCGAAATCCTGATTTAGCGCCAACTCCAGAACTTACACAAGAAATTGTCCAAACCCTAGAACAAATCGAAGCCTTTGCGGAAAAAGTCCAAACAGGTGCTATTCATCCTCCCAGAGCAAGCCGCTTCACGGATATTATCTCCATTGGCATTGGTGGTTCCGCCCTCGGTCCCCAATTCGTCGCTGAAGCTCTCGCTCCTGATTTCCCGCCCCTGAAACTTCACTTTATCGATAACAACGATCCAGCAGGTATCGATCGCGTGATCAATCATCTGCGAAATAGCCTCGCCAGCACTTTGGTATTGGTGATCTCCAAATCTGGGGGAACACCGGAACCTCGCAACGGCATGATTGAAGTTAAAAAAGCTTACGCCGGACACAATTTAGAATTTGCTCAATATGCGGTAGCTATTACCAGCGTTGACAGCAACCTTGATAAACTGGCTAAAGACGAAGGTTGGCTGGCCAGATTTCCTATGTATGACTGGGTAGGAGGACGCACCTCAGAAATGTCTGCTGTGGGGCTAGTACCAGCTGCATTGCAGGGCATTGATGTTCGCGCCATGCTAGATGGTGCAAAAGAAATGGATGACGCTACCCGCGTCCCAGATGTGAAAAATAACCCCGCAGCCTTGCTTGCTTTGTCTTGGTACTTTGCTGGTAACGGAAAGGGCGAAAAAGATATGGTTGTCCTACCTTATAAGGACAGCTTATTTTTATTCAGTCGTTATTTGCAACAGCTGGTAATGGAATCCTTGGGCAAGGAAAAAGACTTAGACGGGAATGTTGTCCATCAAGGCATCGCCGTTTATGGCAACAAAGGCTCAACAGATCAACACGCTTATGTCCAGCAGTTGCGTGAGGGTGTAGCCAATTTCTTTGCTACTTTCATCGAAGTGTTGGAAGATCGTCAGGGCCCATCCACTGAAATAGATCCGGGAGTAACATCAGGCGATTATCTTTCCGGTTTTCTTCAAGGAACCCGACAAGCGCTTTATGAAAATCACCGCGATTCAATTACAGTCACGATTCCCCAAGTTAATCCCCGAACTGTAGGGGCATTAATTGCTTTGTATGAACGTGCTGTTGGTTTATATGCTAGTTTGGTTAACGTCAACGCCTACCATCAACCAGGCGTAGAAGCTGGCAAAAAAGCAGCCGCTTCCATTCTCGATTTGCAAACACGAGTGTTAGCAGTCCTACAAAAAGAAAAAACTCCCATTTCTCTTGACGAACTCGCAAAGAAGGCAGGCGCATCAGAGCAAGTTGAGGCAATTTACAAGATTTTGCGTCATATCCATGCCAATCAGCGAGGTGTAGTTTTGCAAGGTGATCTTCAGAAACCCGGCAGTTTAACCGTTTCTGCTAGCTGATAACTCTAGTCTATATATCACATTTTGTCCATAATTGTTGTATCAGCAACAATTTTTTATGGTGAAGCATCCTAGATAGAAGATATATCTTCAGTCTAGGATGTTTCACTATTCTGTATCCAATTCATAATTCATGATTGATGCCACAGAGCAACTAAATTTATTTATCCACCGCTATTTCTGAATTGCAATGAGCCAAAAGTCCCAGCTGTTGTTTTGTTCTAAAAATAAATAGTTTTGGTAAATTCTGTGCTGTCGAGTATAAATAGTGGTGTTATCTGACGCATAGACGCAAAACTGTTCAAATTTTAGGGTGGGTGATGTGTGTTTAAATCTTTCACGAAACTTGACTACCTGCTGAAAGAAACTTTCCTCGGGTTACTACGGGGAGGTTGGATGAATTGGGCAGCAGTAAGTACTGTTACGGTGTTACTGTTTTTATTTGGCTTGAGTTTGCAAACCTCTTGGCAAGTCGAAAAACTTCTCTATCAGTTCGGTAGCCAGCTAGAAGTTTCAGTTTATCTCGAACCAGATACACAAGCCGAAAGCATTGAGTCATTGATCGCAAAAATGCCAGAGGTAGCGGCGATGCAAACCATTACCAAAGAACAAGCTTGGACTAAGTTAGTTAAGGAAATGAGAATTTCTGATATTGAGGGTGCTACCCAGCAGCTAGGTGAGAACCCTTTAGTTGATGAGATGAAGGTAAAAGCGCGTAATTCTCAAGTTGTACCAACCTTAGCAACGCAATTGGCCAAGTTACCGGGAGTTGATACGGTGCAGTATGTGGATGAAGCAGTTAAACGTATTGCCCAATTGCACCAAGGTTTGAACTGGATTACTTTAACAATTACGATTATTTTGACCTTAACAGCGATCGCAGTCACTACTACGACAATTCGCCTGATTGTCATGGCACGACGCCAGGAAATTGAAATTATGCAACTAGTGGGAGCAACGTCTGCTTGGATTTACCTGCCATTTATTTTACAAGGAATTGCTTTTGGTTTAGTTGGTGGTGCGATCGCTTGGAGTTTCATTTCTGTGATTCAACAGTTTCTCGGTAAGTTGCTAGCCAATCAACCCGAGTTTATTCAAGTTATCACCAACGGGGTGCAACTCACTCCAGCCCAAATTTTACTATTACCCCTGATTCTTTTAAGTTTCGGTGCAGGTGTAGGATTAATGGGAAGCTTATTTGCTGTCCGACGTTTTGCTAAAGGTTAGTCATTGGGCATGGGGGAAATGACAAAGGACGAAATCGCAATGAAATCGCAATGGGAATGTTTTCTGCAAAATCTCGGTGTATGGGAAGGTTCATTCACCAATTTTTCTCCCGAAGGTACACTTCTGAACGATACTCCTAGCCATCTTTCCCTAGAAGGTTTGAACAATAACCAGACAGTGCGCCTAACCCTAAGCCGTTCAGGACGAGATGATTTAGTCAAAGAATATAGTTCTGTGGGAGGGGGTCTCCTATTTTTTGAAAATGGTTCATTTTCTGAAGGTGTAATTCAGCTAGGCCCATTTTCCGAATTTGGGGCAGAACTTGCTTTTGTTTATGGAAATCGCCGCTTACGTCTGGTGCAAGTATTTGATAAGACTAGTCAGCTAAGTAGACTAGTTCTAATTCGAGAACATCTAGCTGGAACCGCAGCAGCAGAACGTCCACCCTTGCAGATAAATGACTTGTTGGGAGAATGGCAAGGAAAAGCAGTGACAATATATCGAGATTTGCGATCGCCTGATATTTACTCTACAACTTTGAAAATACAACTTGATGATACTGGGCGATTAATTCAAAGTACCTCTTTTGGGGAACGCACAATTACCTCAACTGCTACCATCAAAGGTTCCATCATTCTCTTCGACCAAGATTCCCAAAAGCAAGTACAAGTATTATTGTTACCTGATGGCGCTTCTGCAACTTCTCCTCTAAAGGTGCAATTATGTCAACCCTTATTTTTGGAAGCGGGTTGGTTAATCCAGCCAAATCTGCGCCAGCGGATGATTCGCAGCTATAACGATAAAGGTGAATGGGTTAATCTGACATTAGTTACTGAAGAAAAGGTGTAAGGAATTTGTTAGACTGCGATCGCTTATCCCCGGTAATTCAGAGTAACTCTTTGCAAAACCCAACCTTTTTGCTCCAAAATCTTACACAGTTTTTTGCCAGAAACGGATTTCATACAGCAATTTCAACAACCTGATCGGTTGAATTAACTGCATTACTGCTGTTGGCACCGTCGAGCCAACCTTTAATGGCATCCTTCAAATTAGCCATAACTTCTTCCATCGTGTCACCTTAAGTAATGCAACCGGGAAGTGCAGGAACCTCTGCCCAATAGCCGCCTTTTTCTGCTGAATGAATGATTGCTCTAAGTTTCATACGCCTATTGAGCTATTTGTTGACATTATGCTAACAACCATAACTAGTTGCTCTCGACTATGACTGATGAAATCAATAAGGCAACTGAACGTTGAAAACTGCTGCTCTCATCAAAAACTTAAACAGGTTAACGGCAAAGTTCGACCGCGCCAACTGATTGATCCATCTGTAAAATAACAAATAGCAGTAGTACAACTTACCCCTAGTAAGAAAACCTTAAATGGTACAGACCCCTGCTAAACCCCTGACTCTAAGTGAATTCCTGGATCTGCCAGAGACAGAACCTGCTAGTGAATACATTGATGGGCGTATCATCCAAAAACCGATGCCGCAAGGAGAACACAGCGCAATTCAGACCGAGTTAGCACCTGCAATTAACTTGGTGGTAAAACCCAAACAAATTGCGCGGGCTTTCTGTGAGCTTCGCTGTAGCTTTGGCAATCGCTCAATCGTACCTGACATTTCTGTGTTTATGTGGGACAGAATTCCCCGCAAAGAAAATGGTGGGGTTGCTAATGTCTTCTCTATTCCCCCAGATTGGACAATTGAAATTCTATCTCCTGATCAAAGTCAAACTAAAGTTACCAAGAATATTCTGCATTGCCTGAAGCATGGAACTCAGATGGGATGGCTGATTGATCCTGAAGAACAATCTGTGTTTGTCTACTTGCCAGATCAACCAACCAGTTTTTACGAAGAACTAGGAGCACATTTACCAGTGCCAGAATTTGCTAAAGATTTCAGCCTGACAGTAGAAGGTTTATTTAGCTGGTTGCTGGAGTGATTGTAGTTTCGCCATTTCTTCACGAATAATCTCAAGGTATCGTCTCACAGATAACCTAGCGATCGCACTTCTCCTACTGAAAGTGTTTAAGATTGTGAGTGGAAAAACATGTTGGGTTTCCTAGCGTTAACCGAACCTACAATATTAGCGATCGCACTAACGCTTCAGCAGATATTGCAAAAGCTCTAATTAATATACTAAGGAACAACGGCGTTGCAACGCTTGCTTAAGTAGCATTTGATATTCTTTATCCCCAACCCGATAAGCACCAAACCTTTCCAAATGCGGATTCATCATTTGGGCATCGAAAAACACAAATTCGTTCTGGCGCAATCTTTCCACCAACTTTACCATCGCTACCTTCGAGCCTTCAGGAATGCGATAAAACATCGACTCGCCAATGAAAGCGCCGCCAATAACAATCCCTAAAATTCCCCCAGCTAATTCGTCACCCTGCCAAGTTTCAAAACTATAAGCATAACCACTCTGGTAAAGCAGCCAGTAAATCTTTTGCAATTCCGGTGAAATCCAAGTTGTCTCTCTGTCAGCACACCCAGCCACCACAGCTTGGAAGTCCCGATTAATGTCCACTGTAAAACGCTCTTGATTCAGAACACGCTGTAAAGACTTGGGGTAGTGAAACCGTTCATCCAAAGGAATAAAAGTTCGATCGCGACTTCCGTACCAACTCAGGCGATCGCGTTCATCAGCCATGAGAAAATAGCCTTGTGCATAGCCCTCAACAATAGCGGCGATATCATATTGCATAAATAAATATAAAAAAACACTAGAGAAACGCAATTTGATGCTAACAGTCAACCTCAGCGTTCCTCTGCGTTTCCCTCCGCGTCCCTCTGCGTTAAAAAAAATGACTCAACCAATTCCACCCATCACCCTACCACCCCCTGAAAATCCGTTGCTCGAAGGTGAATGGTTACGAGAGCGTTTACAACGGTGGCTAGATACAGAATTTATCCCCGAAGCAGTAAACCAAAATATTGCCCAACGAGCAGCACAGATTTTTGTGCGTCAACGGATGGAAGGAGAAAACGACCTTGGTTCTCTGGTAATTGCCATTGTCACAGAGATGCAGTCGTATGATTTTTCCAATAGTTTCTACGGAGAGTTTGCGATCGCTAACGCCGTCAGCGATCTACTCTTAGAAAGTCTGGGGATTGATAAGTGTTGTGGTCAATAGTAGTTAGGAGTTAGGAGTTAGGAGTTAGGTTTGTCTCAATTCATAACTCATCACTCATAACTCATCACTCATAACTTTTTACCAGCTAGACTTAACAACTCCAGGCAATAGACCTTCATGCGCCCATTCCCGCAGCACGTTACGAGACAGTCCAAAATCGCGGTAAACACCTCTAGAACGACCAGTTAACCAGCAACGATTGCGGTGGCGGGTGGGCGCACTATTCCGGGGTAGCTGTTGAATCTTCCGGTGGATTTCCAACTTATCTAGGGGAGATTGTGCACTTCTGAACTCTTCCAGAAGGGCTTCCCGCTTGTCAGCATACTTTTCTATCAACCTGGTGCGCTTTTTCTCGCGCTCAATCATGCTCTTTTTTGCCATACATTTTTTAATTTGTTTAAAGACAGCATTTTCTATTCTACAGTCTCGCCATCAATTCTAGGGTTACTTGTAGCGCTTACTGGTCTGTCAAGTTGAAATTGATCGATACAGGTTAAGGCTGACAAGGGGACGCAGAGAGTTCTTTCTTTGCGTCTCCTCGTATTTGCATCGATCTTCTTGATCAAAACTACCCTACAACCACTGGCTTATTCGCAGCAGGGCACAAATCGGCAAGCTCACAAGCGACGCAAGCGGGAGAGCGGGCTTTACAAATAGCACGACCGTGATAAATCAGTCGAATTGACCAATTTTCCCAATCAGGTTGCGGCAATAAACCCATTAAATCTTGCTCAATCCGAACGGGGTCTTTTGCTTCAGTTAAACCCAAACGCTCGCTGAGGCGCTTGACGTGAGTATCTACTGTCACCCCAACATTAATGCCATAACCATGACCCAAGACGACATTTGCTGTCTTCCGCGCCACACCTGGAAGCTTTAACAACTGTTCCATTTGGTTGGGGACAACAGAGTTAAATTCGGTAACAATCATCCGACAGGCGGCTTGAATGTTTTTGGCTTTATTGCGATAAAATCCAGTTGAACGCACCAAGTTTTCTAATTCTACTAAGTCAGCGATCGCTAAACTAGCAGCATCAGGAAACCGCTCAAATAAAGCTGGTGTCACTTTATTCACCCGCTCATCAGTACACTGAGCAGAGAGAATCGTTGCCACCAACAATTGTACTGGCGTTGAGTAATTCAAAGAGCAAGTAGCATCTGGATAAAGACGCTTCAGGCGAACTAAAATTTCTATTGCCCGTTGCTTTTTAGATAACAAATTGCGAGTAATGCTCACTGGAACAATTTTTGTACCCACTCCAATTGGCTAGTTAATTGAGTAGTTTCTTTGACTATCAGGAAAATTCCTAACCCTAAGAGTAACACCAAACCGGTTTGCATTACACCTTCTTGAATCCTCGCAGGCACTGGCTTACCGCGCAAACCTTCTATCAGCAGAAAAGCAAGTTGTCCACCATCCAAAGCTGGCAAAGGCAAAATGTTAATAATAGCCAAGTTAATGCTGATGATTGCAGCAAAAGACAACAAGTTTACGGTATTGTCCTCAGCTAATTTGGCACCGATTTTGACAATATTGACTGGCCCAGAAACTTGTCCAGCAGTTTGTTGAAAGTTGGTAATCAACTGGCCAAAACCGCTGAGTGTACCAACAAATAATTGTTGAAACCTGTTAGCAGCAATGCCAAAAATTTCAAAAGGACTATTAGGACGGCGATAAGTTGCTGTAGCATTTGGACTAAGTGCTACACCAATTACACCTTTGCCGTCAGCTCCCAATTTTGGCGTTAATTTCAGGGATTGTTGTTGGTTTTCACGCTGAATTTTCAGTTCGATTTGCTGATTGGGATGAGTTTGAATTTCTTTTGTCAGCAAGGGAGTTGATTTATCAGAAGCCGGGAGTTCCTGACCGTTAACAGCCAGAATAATATCTCCTTCCCGAATTCCTGCTTGATAGGCAACAGATTCCTGATTAACAGGCTGTACGGCGACACCAGCTTTATAGTTTAATTCCTTGGGAATACCGACGATACCCAATTGCAGAGCCAACACCAAATAGGCAAATATTAAATTTGCTATCACTCCGGCACTGATGACGATCGCCCGGTCTAAAATTGGACGGTTACGCAGCAGATTTGGGTCATTGGGTGGAATATCGCTATCGGGGTCATCATCGGGAAAGCCCACAAAGCCACCTAAGGGAAAAGCACGGACAGCATATTCGGTTTGTGAACCTTGGTACTTAAAAAGAACTGGGCCAAAACCCAAAGAAAAACGGTTAACGAGAATGCCTTGAGAACGTGCTGCAACAAAATGTCCCAACTCGTGTACTAAGATCAAAACAGCCAAGACTGCGATCGCTGCTAAAACTGACATAGAGCAAATTAGTGAAAATATTAAGCTATAGTTATCTCCATTCTAATTGGGCATTGGGTATTGGGTATGGAGTATTGGGCATTAGTCATTAGTAAAAGACAAAGTACTAATGACTACTTGCTAATAACTAATTACAAAATTTCACGTCCCAAATAAGGTTGCAACACTTCTGGTATCTTCACCGTCCCATCAGGTTGTTGATAATTCTCCAAAATTGCTGCCATCGTTCTTCCCACCGCCAAACCCGAACCATTCAGAGTATGTACAAACTGAGTACCTTTCTTCCCAGCCTCTTTGAAGCGAATATCAGCCCGTCGCGCCTGGAAATCTATAGTATTGGAACAGCTAGAAATTTCGCGGTATTTGCCAGAAGAGGGCAACCAAACCTCTAAATCATAAGTTTTGGTAGAGGCAAATCCCAAATCTCCAGTGCTTAAATTTACTACTCGGTAAGGCAACTGCAACGCCTGTAAAATTGCTTCTGCATTCGCTACCAATTTCTCCAGTTCATCAAAAGAGGTACTGGGTTCGACAAACTTCACCATTTCTACCTTGTTAAATTGATGCAGGCGAATTAATCCCCGCATATCGCGCCCATAACTACCAGCTTCGCGGCGAAAACAGGGAGTAAAAGCACAATGGTAGATAGGTAAGTCTTCAGCAGCGAGAATTTCACCACGGTAGAGATTTGTAACTGGAACTTCAGCCGTAGGAATCAGCCATAAGTCATCCTCAGCACATTTAAAGCTTTCTTCCGCAAACTTAGGTAACTGACCGGTCGCCGTCAAAGACTCGGTATTCACTAATAGTGGCGGACTAACTTCCACATACCCAGCTTGAGTATGAAGAGCCAGCATAAATTGAATTAATGCCCTTTCCAATGCCGCACCAGCGCCTATCAATGTCACAAAGCGACTTTGGGAAACTTTCACAGCCCGCTCAACATTGAGAATACCTAGCTTTTCGCCAATTTCCCAGTGAGGGACAATATTGGGATTTTGGGGAATGTACTCATCACCCCAACGGCGCATTTCTACGTTATCTTCCTCATTCTTTCCAAGGGGTGTAGAGTCGCTTGGCAAGTTTGGAAGTGCCAACACAAGTTGGGCAATTTCAGCTTTGAGGTTTTTTTCTTGGGGTTCCAGTTCGCTCAACGTAGTTTTAACAGAGTTACCCTCATCCCGCAAAGCTTGAATTTCTGGGTCTTGAGGATTAACCCCAGATTTAATCTTCTGCCCGACAATTTTACCGATTTCGTTGCTCCGGGCTTGGAGTTGGCTGCGCGTTCCCTCAAGTTCCCGTTGTTGCCGATCTAACTGTAATATCGGTTCGATGTCGTATTGACCACTACGACTATTCAATCGTTCTTGAACTAATTGCGGATTTTCCCGTATTTGCTTGATATCCAGCACAGATTTTTCTCAGTTTTTAGCCTATTATCTACCTGCCAACACATCAGCATATACTGATTTTGGCTTGCCATGAGCAGAAAAGCAAACATAAAAATTTTGATCTGCCAATCTTGGTAGGGCTAGAAAAATTTAAAATCCAAAATCCAAAATTCAAAATTTGCTATTACTCCTCTGATTTTCCAGACCCCTGAGTATTCGCAGGTGAGGGTAGCCAGTAGGCAAGTAGACCTCATAAACCACTCCAGTAGACTGCCTGGTTTTGGCTATTATCACGTTCCATAAAGATTAAGGAACTACACAATCCAATCATTAAAGTACTAAAAAGCACTTGTATGGCAAATTTCCAGATTTCTAGTTTTTTCATAGTGTAAGACCTCCAATAAAGATTAATTCACCCTTGTAAGGTTCTAATATCACTCTGTAGAAGGGTGCTAATAATAAGTAGCTGGTTTAGTTTTCACACTGTAATTTGATAATTTCGGAAAAGTACAATGAACATATTTGAATTATTCGCTATACGGACTATGAAAACGAGAAAAAAGTAAGCAAGAAAAGAAGTCAAAAGAATTGCTGATTTTTGACTTTTACCTTTTCTTCCGACTCCGCTTTCTAAGGTCGGTTAATGCGATTGAGCAACCAAAGCGATGCCACAAGCCCTGCAAAGTGCGCTGAGACAGTGTTGGTGTTTGCCTGTACCACAAGCATATCTAGACCGCTGATAATTCGGGTGGGGTCAAAAAATTGGGTAGTTATAGCTTGAGGAGATATGGATCTTGCTACTAATGTTCCAACGATCGCTTGCGCCCCCAAAAGAGTCACTAGCGTCCCCCCTAAATTCACCCAAAGTCCTAAGCGTAATACTTGCACTGTCTCGCTTTTCCGAGGGCGGTTGCTGGGATTAGAGGATTCCAATTGCTTGCCAATTCTAGTGTAACGGTAAGCTAAATAAATGCCTACGGCTAAAACAACCAGTCCACAAATTGCTAAAAATACGCCAAAGCCAGTCCCAGGATTATTACTAGGACTGCCAGTTCTTTGATTAAAGATGGCGAACAGCAGCACAATTATGCTAGAAACAACGCCTAGTACTAGCTGAATCCAGAAACTAATCCAACCTGTAAGGCGAAAGGTTTGGGCAATTGCCCGGAGAGTTGAGGAAGATGATGGAGCATCGGGAGTCTGTGACATAATTGATCACCAATGTGCTGGGTGCTTTCAAAAGACATGGAAAACCTTGTTGAGAGGTATCGCACTTTGCGTCTCTCCCTTTCCTAGTCTTTGCGTCTTCTTTGATAAATTTACTATCACACTTGCCAAATGGGGCAAGAGATTCTCTTATCCAGAAAATCAGTAATGGTTACTACTTAGGTGTGTCTACAGGCGTAGCAGCTTTAACCCAGACATATCCCTTAGCTTAAGGTTTGAGAATCGGCATTGGGAAAATCACTGTAAAACAAAGTGTTTATTAAGTTTTACAGACAAAATTGCATTTTACCTGTAAAATTTCTTCGATAGCATTTTATTGCTTAAGCAGTTCTAACCAGCTCGGCATCACTTAACACCAAGATAGTGACTTCGCCACGCTCTGTTCGCTCCTCACCACACTGTATCGAGCTTGGGTAGGGGTACAGTATTTTGTGCCTCTAAAACTCGCAAACTCGTCCCACAACTTCACAGGCGTGGGTAATTATTTGGTATTTACGCAATGGATATCTATTCTAAGTAGCTTTATATACGTTATTCACTTAGCGGTAGCACTGTATACTGACTACAAGGATTGTAGACCGTACCCTAAGGCATTTTTTTAGCCATTCACTAACCATGAAACTTGAGGATATATATCAATTCTTTGAGAATCCTCCGCCAACTTACCTTTGTCAGGAAGTAGCAGTTTGTTACATACTGTCTGTTTTGTTACAAGGTGAATCTTACGGAACCGAGTTGATTGAGCAATTAGAAACTGAATATCCCACCTCTAGGCTTTCGGATACCGTACTTTATAGTGCAATCAAATTTCTGGAAGACCAAAAGGCAATCACTGGATATTGGAAGAAACTGGAAGGACGAGGACGCCCCAGGCGGATGTACCAAGTTTCTCCAGAGTGGCAAGTTCAAGCGCAGGATTTAGCTTTTCTTTGGCAAGATTACATCAACAGGAGGACAAAGTAACGAATAATTGATATTGATAATGAATAAGTCTCCTCCAGTCAAACAGTAACAATTAGTTATGGATACTGCTATTCTGCCATCTACGTTCCTGCTAACCTTGTTGTTATCGGTTGGGCTGTTTTTCTTTATTCGTGCCTCGACTAAAGACCGCATAGAAACAGCGCAAATGGTATCTGAGCAAGACGAAGCTGCTTTAATGTCTCAATTAAAAGATTATTTTCGCTCGCGATCTTACCGAGTGGCAGCGGTAGACCGAGAACAAAACAAAGTGACTTTTGAAGGTAATGTTCGCCCCAGTTGGTTCTTAGCTATATTTTTAACTCTGCTGGCAGCTACTGGTATTATTTGTCTATCTCTGGTCGTATACCTGCTTTTTCCTAAGCTCAGTAGCTTTGTTTTGGCTATGGTACTGCTGTCGCCTTTAAGTGGTCTATTTTATTGGAAAAAATCTGGAAGACTTGAGAAGGTGTCGCTCAAAGTAGAAACAACTCAGAGCGAACAAACCTCCTCAAGTAAGATCACTGTAGTTGGCCATCGAGATGAACTTAGTGAGTTACAGAGGACTCTACATCTCAAGGCTGTTGAATAATTGTTGGTTTTTATGACCATCTATTAACTATGATATGCAGACTTCTGACCTGACCTACTCTTTAGGCAATGGAAAGTAGGAAGGAGGAAATCAAGACTTCTGCTTTGTCAGTTTTCCCCACAACTTTTGTCGTGGGGAAAAATTTAAATTCATTAACTTAAATTCGTTGACAGAGCTTGGTTAACAATTTACGGCATAAGAGCGCAACTTCACTAGCGCTTTTGGATGCGCTTGGCTCTATACCCACTCCCTTCTGCATCATCAAAATAGTATCAACCCATGCAACATAGCGTGGTTTGAGACAAGTTGACTTTCCAACTACCTGGACTAGCCTTAAAAAGCAAATCAGCTCCAAACTAAAAAAAAATTAAATTCTGCATAAACTTAGCAATTTTGCCAGTTAATGTTAGTCAGGAGCCACATTCAATGCGTAAGATGACCATTTATAGTTCACCGACTAGCTAAAGCAAGAGGTTCTTGACCTGGCGAAGGTTCTAACACCCTCAAGCTAGGAAACAAGAAATGATTTTCCTCTACGTATTGAGCACCAAACAGTCCCTTTTCTGCCCAGAAATAACGGTCTGTGGTGTGTTCGTTTCGCTTTACGAGTAGCAAAGCCGGTGGCAAAATACCTTCAGCTTGAATGAATCTTCTCGCTGCTGTCACAGGCTTTTCTTCGCCACTTTCGATGCTATATTGAGGCACATGTTCCAAAATGCGTCGTCCTTCCTGACGACGACGACTCTTCCTTTTGCGTCTCCTTGCCAATCTATTGTCCTCCTCTTTCAAGCTATAGATTGTAGTGATAGCTACAAAATCCGTCGTCATTATATAAGTTCTAGTTCAAAATATCAATAGTTTTTAAGCTTTTAATGTAAGAAAATTAATATCTTTGGAGATAGGGAAAAGAAAATCACCAAAGGATATAATCCCTTGGTACAAACCATCGCTAAGAAAATTTTAGTTAAGCTTTATTAAATGAGTGAGGTAAAAATTAAGTATCCTCTCTTACATCATGCCTCAAAATCTGTAATCTTGAGCAAGAGCTAAAAAATGTTAATGTCTGCCAGTTCCGATTTTCTTGCTCTATGTCGAGAGCAAATAGCGCTGCTAACCCAAGGGCTGGGAGCAACTTTAAGTATTGTGTACCTGACACAAGAATTGGTAGAGACTCCCTCAGGTGAGGCAAAACTGATTCCTGTAGTGATTTACCCGGAAACAGCATTATTACCGCCAGGGAAGGAGACTGCTGAAGCGACTGTACACAATCAACTTCAAGTTGGAAATGTGTTTATATTACCTAATCATCAGAGAAGGTTATTGACAACAGGATCAGAATCTCCAACCTCGTCACCGGAGTCTGAGATCCCAGATGCGTCTCAACCCCATCTAAAAGAGGAATATTTATTTAGTGGTAATCAAATTGTTTTACCTCTGGTTTATGAGGGTGTAATGATGGGGTTACTAGTGACGGGTAGAGAAGATCGGGTATGGAATGAACACGAGGAAAGTCAGATTCAACGGATAGCCCAAACACTGGCGATCGCTTGTATTTTAGATCAGCGGCGAGCATGGTTTGAGCAGCAGTTGCATGAACAACAAATTCTCCAAGAAAAACAACGGGATTTGCTGGATAACCTGTTGCATCAGTTTCGTAACCCATTAACAGCGTTGCGGACTTTTGGCAAACTGCTATTGAAACGACTCAGCCCAGCAGACGCTAACCGGGATGTGGCAACTAGTATTGTGCGGGAAAGCGATCGCCTCCAAGAATTGCTGCAACAATTTGATCAAGTAATTGACTTGACAGAGGCAGATTTAGCACCACTACATCTCCCCGAACATGAAGTATTCGTGGAAGCAACTATCCAAAAAGACGCTAAACCGCCGCTATTATTACCGGGAACGGGAGATAAAGCAGTTGACTGCTCGTTAGCAGATATATTAGAACCATTATTAATATCAGCCAAAGCGATCGCCCAAGAGCGAAAGCTAAAACTAATAACTGAAATTCAACAGAATTCACCCCTAGTACGTGCCAACGTCAAAGCATTACGAGAGGTCTTAACTAACATCATCGATAATGCTTTGAAATACACTCCCACTGGGGGCAAAATTTTGATTCAGGCGGGGCAAGAAAAGGCTAATTTTCAGGGAATTGTTATTAGTGACAACGGCCCTGGCATTCCACCCCAGGATTTAGAGCATCTTGGAGAACGACATTATCGGGGTGTACAAGCGCAAACAGAAATCCCTGGCACTGGTTTGGGGTTAGCGATCGCAAAACAATTAATAGAGCAAATGCAGGGCGAAATCGAGGTTTTCAGCCCTGCAATCAACTCTAAGCTAACTTCACCCGATGCGCCGGGAACTACGTTTATTATTTGGTTACCGGAAGTTGAGAATTAGTCATTAGTATTTACAAATGACCAATAACTATCTTACTGAAACCAACAAGTTTTGATTGATTGTCATTTGCAAATCGGTATCTGGGTCAATTGCTACTAAATCAACACTATTTCTGCCGAAGAACAGACCAATTAACGCACCGATACCAGCGCCACCCAAGACCTCTTCTGTGGCAATGGCGCGATCGCCTGTGACAGCAGATACCGCAGCGGCTGCACCTGCGCCCAATACAGTATTCTTGATAATTGAACCAGTACTAGTACCTTTGTTGACGGTTTCAGTTTTGGTAATCACTTCAGAGCTAGCGTTAAGCTGATACTCTTGACCACTCGTCAAAACTAGTTTCTCGGCAACGAATTGAGAACCGCCTGTAGCAGGTTTGAGTTGACCAATAACTTGACTACCAGCAGGAATCACTACAGATCCTTCTTGCGTAACCACGTTTTGGGATACTGTCAATGTCAAGGGCGCTGTTTCATCCTTTGTAACCAGAATTTTTTCTGCCTTGTCATACTTCACAGGGATAGCAGTCCCTTGGGGAATTGTCACAGCTACAGGTATTGGGGTAGTAGACCCAACAGCCACGACATAGGGCGAGTTAATTGCTGAGGCTTGATTAGAACTAACCAATGCTTGGTAGATAAAAGCTGCTACCTGGGCGCGAGTGGCGGTTGCGGTTGGATTCAGGAACTTCACATTAGGATAGTTCACCACAATTTGCTTCTCAGTTGCTGCTGCGATCGGGCTACGGGCATAGCTAGCGATGTTAGAGGCATCGTTGAAGTATTGCAGAGTGCTTTCGGTATTACCGCTGGGACTATATTCCAGCCCGTTAGCGAGGGAAACTAAAACCTGCTGGCGTGGAATAGCTTGGTTAGGCTCAAAGCGATTACCAGGATAACCAGATAAGAAACCAATGGTATAGGCTTGTTGAATAGCACTAGATGCCCAATAGTTGCTTGGCACATCAGTAAAATTGATTGCCTGCCGTTGCTGTGCTTTTTGGAAAGCTTTGTTGACCATAGCGGCAAATTGAGCGCGTGTCACCGCTTCTTCAGGGCGGAAAGTACCATCAGGAAATCCGGCAATTACACCTCGTTGAGACAATTGTTGAATAAATTGTGCTGCCCAATAGTTAGATGAAACATCAGAAAAAGTAGTTTGAGCAAAAGATGGTGAAGCTGTAATGAAGGGCGCTACAGTACCTACTGTGACGCTTAAAGCCATGAGTGCAGCTGTTCCAGATTGCAAACGATTTAAGTTAAACATTATTTTTACTCCAGTACAATTATTTTTTTTACTGTTAATTAATTAGACATCTTCTGAAGTATGAGGTTCCCATTAATTCATGTTTTTTGTAAAAAGCATTACTTTAGTCATACAGTCAAATGAGATGAACAAAATCAGAAATTACTTGTCAACAGAGCTAGCAATAGGTAAATAGTGTAATTAGTCTCTTTCCGATTAATGCTATTAAATAAGTATTGAAAAAATATGAGTACTGAGTAAGACGATACAGAGATAGGATAGTTGCTGAAAAATAGATTTTTAGGGTTAAAAAATGAAGGCGATCGCCCACTATAGTTAAAGTGGCGATCGCCTATCAGAGGTGATTAAAGTCACGACTTGAATTCAGTTAAATCTAGTAGCGGGATGGTGGTACTAAATTCAAGTTAGAATTCAGTGTGAGCCTTAAATCCTGTGCTGGTCTGAGAACAAAAACATTTGCTTCTTTTTTCCGCAATAGTACACTTGCTCCTGCACCCGCAGCCCCACCAATAACAGGTTTTAAATCATCAATTCTGCGGTTACCAGTCACTAGTGAACCTAAAAGACCAGCACCCGCACCGATAGCTGCATCAGTTAAAACCTGACCTGTGCTGGGACCCTGTGAAACTTTTTGAGTTGTGGTGTATGTCCGAGAAGTTGCATTAATGGTTTGACGCCGACCATTAGAAAATTCTAATTCTTGAGCTACAAACCGCACACCTTTTCCTTTATTATCATCTGTATCTCTTGAATAACTATCTAGGTCAACAGATTCTAGTCGTCCATTTACTTTAGTACCGGCAGGAATCAAGACATTTCTATTTCTGTCGATAATGTCATTCGCTATTCTCAGCGTTAAAGATTGACTTTCCCCAGGAGCAATAGTAATTGTCTCCTTATCATAGGTAACAGGAAAAGCAACCCCAGAAGGAATGGTAACGTTTCCATATTGCCCAGTTCTGTCTTGCCCAATTCTGTATTGTGCATTAGCAGGAGCTAAAGTTAACAGTGGGGCAGTGACGCTTGCGGTAACGGCTATTGCCATGAGTGCAGCAGTTCCAGATTTCCATTGATGTAGGCGAGTCATAAGTGGGTAAACCTTTGTGTATGTTATGTATCTAATGACGTGGATTCACTGAGTTTGTTTCTGAAATTTATAAAACCTGTTTATAGGCGCATTCCGAATATTAAGGTGCTTATATAACGTGGAGTTTGTGTTGCAGCTACGCCTATCGAAGATATCGCTCCTCAGAATTTGTATCCTGCTAATGTGCGTTACCAAATAGGAAGTGAGATACTCTCAACATGACGCAAAATAGGTCTAATTGTTTCCTGAGTTGTTTCATTGTTTACGTCCACATATCTACAGCACTGAATAGAGGCGAATGGGCTGACTGCGAACTCTTACTTCCATTGTAGATTTATTTGCTAGGACTTGGGAAAGATCTTCGCTTTCTTTGTCAATCAGAAGCAAAGCCAGAAACGCTCCGCCTTTGCTCAGAAGACCTCAGCACGGCTATCCAATAATGAAATGTATCATTAACCTGAGTTCGGGATAAGAAATCCTCAAAACCCCTGATTTATCATTGTTTGGTTTGAAGCTCTGTTTTAATCTATTCTCAATAAGGCATATTATTGAGGTTAGTCTCTTTTGTGAACCTTATTGACAAAATGATTCTACTTCAATAGCTTCTTTTATCACTTAGAGTTTTGCTCAATCCTTGGAGAATAAGCTTTTTAGCTTTTGGCTTAACCCGAACTCAGGTTATCATTAGCTATTTTTCTTTTCATAAGTTAATATTTCGGATAATTCTAATGGTTTTCGGCATATGCTTTATAACTTTGACAAAATCTCTGGCAATAATTGACTAGGAACTTTAGATAAAGCCAAATTTTGTCCTTGTATCCCTAATTCATCATGAAAAGCACGAATAGTTTTTACCACATAAGTGAAAGTTGTTTGATAAGCCTCTGGTTGTTTGCTCAATCCGTTTAAAGCTTGCAAATGGTTATCTAATGCTACTTCTAGGTGTTGAGAACGTGTTGCTTTGTCACCATTAAACGACTTATCTATTACTAGCTGATAATGTGCTAGCCCCAGGTTATTATAAGAGGCAAGCAAATCAAAACTTAAAGCAGTACCGCTAAGTGAGTGAGCCAAAGCTATAGCTTCTTCGTAAGCACTGATGCATAGTTGCAGATACTTTTGCCGTGCCTCTTTAGTTGTCTGAGATAGGTTGGCGAGATGCCAGTAGGCAGTACCCAGATTATTTTGTGTAGCGGCGCAGGCACTGGGAACATTAGCTGGAGTGCGATACTTAAGAGCTTCGCTGTAGACATCTATAGCTAACTGGAGATTTTGGGCAGGTTGTTCGTATTGTGCCAGATTCCAATAGGCAGTGCCGATATTGTTTTGAATCATGCCATATTTGAGCGGTTCCTGTTTGGGGTTGTAGTGGACAAGTGCTTCGTTGTAAGCTGCGATCGCTTTCTTTAAATGCACAATCGGTTGATTATATTGCCCTAGATGCCAGTAAGCAGTACCCAAATTGTTCTGGCAAGCCGCATACTTTAATGAGTCCATATCGGCTGTACGGTAGCTGAGTGCTTGACTGTAAGCTAAGATTGCTTGCTGCCAATTTTCAGATGGGTGAGAAAAACGAGCCAAATCACCATAAGCCGTCCCCAAGTTATTTTGTACACGAGCGTAAGTTTCTGGATGTTTCTGGGGCGAGATCATCTTTAACGCCAACTGATAAAATTCTATTGCCTGCTCTATATAAGTTTGTCCTTCCTCAGAATTGGGTGGTGTGCGGTATAGCATCCAGTAGAGTGTACCCAAATCATTCAAGATATCTGGGAGTTGCGGTGAGGTTTCGTCATAGCTAATTGCCTCCTGATAGGCAATAATTGCCACCATCAGGTTTTCTAGAGTTGACTCTCCTTGCTCAATGCGAAGGCGATATAAGGTACCCAAGCGATGATAAGCTTCTGCCAGTATCTCCCCTGAAACTTGCTTTTCGTGTAATTCTTCAATATCCAACAAAATCTGCTGGGGTTGTAAGAAATCCTCTGTATCTTGAGCAATGTTTGTATTGATTGTTGCTATTACTAGCTCCGTTAACTCATTACTAATATGAGATAAAGACGACAGCGATTGATTATTACTCCTACTCGCATATCTAGTAGTAGATTCCTGCTGTTGTGGCGCAGCCTTCAATAAATCCGCTGTTGACGGCGAAACTTCCTGGGTTTTATGTACGCCATTCCCTTGTGTTTCTGCCGGAAAATCGGAATTATTCTGAAAATTTAACTCGGTTGCTGCGGTTTTGAGTTCTGCTTGGTTAGCCGATTCATCTAAAATCGACTGCTCAAGATTCCCTAAATCCAAGCTTCTAGAACTAGAAAAACGTTCTGGATAACCCGAATTCTGAGTTGCTGGCGTGGGTTCTCCAGCAAAAACAAATACGCCAGTCCGACAACGCCAAAACTGTGGCGCGGATTGCTTGATAGCAGATAACCAAGGACGCGGTATCCACAACAGCAAGTTAGATTCTAGGAATCGGCTGGATTCTTGTGTAGAGAAATATTGTTCGCTTAAGCGGAGATAGTGCAAAAATAACCGTTGTGTAGCGACTGGTTGCTTGGTGAGATGCTCCACGCCGACAATCTGAAATGCTGGTACTGGAAAAGGTCTTCCAGGGGTATCTTTTGATGCCCCAACAATTGGCGGTGGATAATTGGCCAACCATTGATTTATCTGAACTATGGGATTAGGATCGTTTAAATTTAAACGCAACGTAACTAATCGCGGATAAGCTGGAGTGCTATTCTCCGGGGCATTTGATGGCTGATATAGCACTTGTCCAATAGGATAAGCCAATGTAGAGTGTAAACGGGCGGCTACTTGATTTCTTAAGTGTAAATCATCACATACTGCTAAAAAAAGTTGTCGTCGTAAACCAAGACTTAGGGCAAGTTTCAGCCGATGGTATACTTGCCGATTCCAAGTAGAATTATCATTGTGTGTAGTATCATTCACGCTCATGGCGGCTAAAGAGCCAAAAAACAGTACATATCACCTTTCTGGGCGCATCCAAGTGGACTAATTTCATAATGGAAATGATTTTTAAGCTAACGTTATGCTGCTCAGTATAAATCGAGCTTTTCAGGTATAATTAAATAAAACAGTATATAATTATACTTTCATTGTTAACTCGATTTTAACAAAAAATAAAAAAGCAGGCCCCTCTTAAAATCGGAACCTGAAAAACTGTAAAGAAGATGAAATTTTATTAAAGTCTTTTATGATCAACTGCTCTGAGAAACAAAGAAGGCGACTAAAATCAAACCGCCAACCAAAACTGTAGCGGCGATTCCTAGGAAGAGATAAGTTCGCTTTTGCCCTTCCGTGGGAGGTTCTGCTTGATAAATCTTTGGTTCGCGGGCAAAATTATTCAGAAGACCGCCTTCTTCGTTTGTATAGGGCATGAATCAATTCCTTTATCTTTATTCTTCATTTAATGTTACATAAATGCTAGATCCGCTCTGAAACTGCTAGACAAATCGTTACATTAGGGATGAAATATTGAGTATTGGGGACTGGGTATTGGGTATAAAATACTTAAAACTCCCTAGCCCCCAATCCCTAACTAGTAATCGTCCCAGTTAGAGGTGAACTAGGACTGGCGTAGTCTTTGATAGGCATTCTGCCAGCAAGGTATGCTAGACGACCGGCAACTGTTGCTAAATTCATAGCACGAGCCATTGCTGCTGGGTTTGGAGAAAGTGCGATCGCACTATTAATCAACAAGGCATCGGCTCCCAATTCCATTGCCTGGGCGGCTTCTGAGGGTGAGCCAATACCAGCATCTACCACCACTGGCACACCCGCATTTTCGATGATGATTTGGATGTTGGCGGTTGTTTTCAGCCCTTGTCCAGAACCAATTGGCGATGCTAAAGGCATCACCGTAGCACAGCCTACTTCTTCTAAACGCTTGGCTAACATGGGGTCAGCGTTAATATAGGGCAATACTGCAAAACCTTCTTTAACTAATTGTTCTGCGGCTTGCAGCGTCCCAATTGGATCCGGGAGTAAATACTTAAGATCAGGTATTACTTCTAACTTTACAAAATTATTATCTTCCTGCCCTAACAATTTCGCCATTTCTCGCCCCAAACGCGCCACCCGAATCGCCTCTTCAGCAGTTTGGCAACCTGCGGTATTGGGTAACATCCAGATTTTCGTCCAATCCAAGGCTTCAGCTAAACCTTCATGTCCGGGAGCCTTGGTTTGTACCCGTCGTACTGCCACGGTGACAATTTGGCAATCGCTGGCGGCGACGCTTTGCTGCATTTCCTCAATGCTGCGATACTTACCAGTTCCTGTCATCAAGCGGGATTGAAAGGTTTTGCCAGCAATAATTAGTGGTGAGTCTTGAATGGAAAGTGATGGCTGCTGTGGCGATATGGCAGGACGATGCCCGTTGGAGAAATTGGCAGAGTGAGTCAGCATTGGGGTAGAGGTGGATGGCTTGGACTGGAAGCGCGAATAGTGAAAATCAGCAAGTAGAGGGTCAGACTTTTGTTCCAAGATTAAATCGGCAATTAATGCAGCTGTTACGGGTGCAAGTAGAATCCCGTTACGGTAATGACCGGTAGCAAGGGTTAAATTTTGACAGTAGCTAGTGCCAAGAATGGGCAATTCATCAGGGGTGGCTGGACGAAATCCCCACCAAAATTCTTGTATGGGATAATGCTTTAGTTGGGGATATAGCCGGATGGCAGCTTGTAGTAACTTTTGAATGCCTTCTGGGGTATTGTCAGGGATGAAGCCAACGTCTTCGCTCGTTGCCCCAATAACGAGGCGATCGCGCCTTGGTACGATGTAAATATCCTGCCCAAACAAAACCCGCTTCAAGGGCAATTCCGGCACAAATTCTGGTATCCGCACACTCAGCATTTGTCCTTTTCTGGGGCGCACGGGTAGTGGTAACAATTCATTTGACCAAGCACCTGAAGCTAAAACATAGTGCGCGGCGCGAATTATTCCAGCGTTGGTTTGCACGCCAACCACTTTTCCTTGCTGCTGTAAAAATGCTTCTACTGTAATACCGTCTTTGAGTTCAACACCAACAGACTCAGCCGCCGCCCACAATACGTGAGCTAGAGCTTTATTATCAACTTGTGCGTCTTCAGGATACCACCAGCCACCAACTACCTCTGCTCCCAATCCTGGCTGATATTGATGAATTGCCTCTTTGTTTAACCAGTAAGCCGGGGAAGAGGCGGGGGGGCAGGGGGAACGGTGCAGAGGAGAGAGATTTTGCCCATGCTCCCTGCTCCCTACTCCCTGCTCCCTACCCCCCTGCCCCTCTGCCTCTTCAAAGACGGGTGCAAGGATACCGCAGGGTCGGTAGCCAGTATTTAAGCCGGTTAGTTCTTCTAATTTGCGCGTCCAGTCGGGATATAAAGCACGCGATCGCCAGCATAAGGAGCGCATTGCCTCATTAGAGATGTTTTCCGCATCTGGTGCTAACATCCCGGCGGCGGCGTGGGTAGCAGCAGCCTGAAAGTCACGACAAAGCACGGTGACACGTGTCCCGCGCAGTTTTAGTTCAATGGCGATCGCTAAACCAATAACGCCGCCACCAATAATTACAGTCTCACTAGTCATTAGTCATTAGTCATTAGTCATTTATCATTAGCCATTTATCATTAGTACATAACTAATAACTCATAACTAATAACTCATACCTTATAACTTATAACTCGTAACTAAAGACGGATCTATCGTTACCACAAGGCGCGAATTGGTTCGTTGCCTTGATTAACATCGGTGGATGGGGTGTCTGTCTCTGAAGTATCTGTATTACTGTCTATTGTACTGTCAGGATTCTGGGCAACGCTGCTCCTGTTGTCAGGTCTTGGGGCTACAATACCGCGTCTGTTTTCGTTTGTTTCAGTTGTTTCAGTTCCTTCTGTTGCAGTTTCTTCATTCTTGCTACCAGCACTGCTATTAACATTGATATTAGCTGGGAGGACTTGTGATTTCTTGTCACTGGGATTGTTAGCGCTTTGTACGCCCATAGGAAAGTTGATGCCCAGTAATGTACCAAGCAGAATGGCTAAACCTCCAGCCATTAAAATTAAGGGTGTCCATCTACCCATCTTGTCTTACTCCTTTTTAACCTTTTGGTGTCCACACTATTCGAGAACCTTGTCCCCAAAATCCATCAAACTTTGTCACTTTCACATCGCCTAAAACCTGAGTTTGACAGGCTAAACGCAAGTCTGTTGTAGGAGAATGGGGAGGAAGCGAACGCCGTGCTCGATCACGCCAATTCGCTGTTGATAGTTTGCCCTCTACCTTAACCGCGCAGGTACCGCAACTGCCAATGCCCCGACAGTTTATTACCTTAGCACCGTCATTGTAGAGGTCAATACCATTTTGCAACAAAATTTTTCGGAGATTGCTTCCCTGCTCGCACTCAATTGTTTTACCTTGAGCTAGTATTTTAGGCATTTTTAAATTGCCAAACTGGCGTTTTGTTGTATATTGACACATTGCCTCGAAAGTTGTCTCGTCGGTCCCAGTTTTATGACCACAAATTCCTCACCTCAACTTTGGCTCTATGACACTACATTACGGGATGGCACTCAGCGCGAGGGGCTATCAGTATCGATAGAAGATAAGTTACGCATTGCCAAGAGACTCGATCAACTGGGAATTCCCTTCATTGAAGGCGGTTGGCCTGGTGCCAATCCTAAAGATGTACAATTTTTCTGGCAACTCCAGGAAGATCCGCTAAAACTTGCTGAAATTGTGGCTTTTTGTTCGACTCGACGCCCCAACTCCACTGCCGCCACCGAACCGATGCTACAGGATATTTTGGCTGCGGGGACTCGCTGGGTAACGATTTTTGGTAAGTCTTGGGATTTACATGTCACAACAGGACTCAAGACGACATTAGAAGAAAATTTGGCGATGATTGGCGACACAATTGAGTACCTCCGTTCTCAAGGGCGTCGGATTATCTACGATGCCGAACATTGGTTTGATGGTTACAAGCACAATCCAGATTATGCTTTACAGACATTAGATGCTGCGATCGCATCTGGTGCTGAATGGCTAGTTCTTTGTGATACCAATGGTGGCACTTTACCCCACGAAATTACCCAAATTGTTCAAGATGTCAGTAGTCATTTGTCATTAGTCATTAGTCAAGAACCAATGACCAAGGATAAAGGACAAAGGACAATTCCTCAAATTGGAATTCATACTCATAACGATTCGGAAATGGCGGTTGCTAACGCTTTAGCCGCCGTTATGGCAGGGGCAAAGATGGTACAGGGCACAATTAATGGTTACGGTGAACGTTGCGGTAATGCTAACCTCTGTTCGTTAATTCCCAATTTACAACTGAAGGCGGGTTACAGTTGTATCACAGAAGACCAGCTCACACAACTTACAGAAGCTAGTCGTTTTGTTAGTGAGGTGGTCAACCTCGCGCCAGATGAACATGCTCCTTTTGTGGGACGTTCGGCTTTTGCCCATAAGGGCGGTATTCATGTATCAGCCGTAGAACGTAATCCCCTAACTTACGAACACATTCAACCGGAACAAGTCGGAAATCGTCGCCGCATCGTGATTTCTGAACAGTCTGGACTCAGCAATGTTTTAGCCAAAGCCCGCAGTTTTGGGATTGAATTGGATCAGCAAAAGGCAGAGGCCAGGGAAATTCTCCAGCGCCTCAAAGATTTGGAGAGTGAAGGATTTCAATTTGAAGCAGCAGAGGCCAGTTTTGTCCTGTTGATGCACGAAGCTTTGGGAGGTCGCCAGAAGTTTTTTGAAGTCAAAGGTTTTCAAGTCCACTGTGACTTGATTGAGGGGAAAGAAACTAGCAATGCTTTAGCTACAGTTAAACTCGCTGTTGACGGGAAAAATATTTTGGAGGCGGCGGAAGGTAACGGCCCCGTGGCAGCTTTGGATGCGGCTTTACGTAAGGCTTTGGTGAATTTTTATCCCCAAATAGCAACTTTTGATTTGACAGATTACAAAGTGCGGATTCTCAACGGACATACGGGCACTGCGGCAAAAACTCGTGTGTTGGTAGAATCAGGTAATGGTCGTCAACGCTGGACGACGGTAGGGGTTTCTACGAATATTTTGGAGGCTTCTTATCAAGCGGTGGTAGAGGGCTTGGAATACGGTTTATTGTTGCACTCTCAAGCGGAGGCAGCCGTGAAAGCTTCTAGTTGACAAACAACACTATGTAGTGTTTAAACATTTTACATTCAATGAAAATGGGAGGCGATCGCCTCCCATTCTCGTGCAACCCTAAAAGAACTAATATCAATTCTTGGAAAAACCGCAAATTTCAATTTCTTCTTGACTAAAAGTATCCTTTAATATCTTGCGGAGAACACGCTGAATATGAAGGTGTTTTCCAGGCTTGACTTTTGTCAGCGTCAGCAGCGATAGGTTATTTTCGCCAAAGTTTTCTATTCCAGCTACCCGCGTGGGTTCTATAACATCTTGTTCATCAGCCTTTAACTGCTGTCCTACCTTTTCAACCACCCTATACACATGATCTAAATTGGAGTCATAGGAAACGCTAACTTCCACCCTTGCATATATATACTGCTTAGAAAAATTGACAATTGATCCAATATCCCCATTCCGAATAATCTGCAATTGACCATCGGGATGGCGGATGTGAGTCGTTCTCAATTCAATCGCCTCTACCACCCCCTCAATACTTCTCTCTTCCATTTTTCCGGCTTCAACATAATCACCCACCAAGTAATAGTTTTCAAACAAAATCAAAAATCCACAAACAACATCATTAATCAGGTTTTGCGCCCCAAGACCAACTGCTATACCCACAATTCCTGCACCTGCTAAGATAGGCGCAGGATCAATGCCGATAAGCTTGAGTATGGTAACTGCGGCAGTGAAGTAGATAAAATATTTGGCAAAACTCCGCATTAAGGGAATCAGCGTCAGCCGTTTCTGTTGCTGTGAGTCATTTACATTTGTAGTTTTTAAGTAGACTTCATCAAGAATGAAGTAAGCGACTTCAATCAAAACATTGCTAATAAAATAAACCCCAATAATCTGCACAATTTTAGGGGTATAAGCACTTATCCAAGCGATAAATTCTATTTCTGGAACAACAAGATTTACTATGCCAACATAGAGGACGTATTCTAAAGATTTTTTGAAGAGGGGAATTAAATGACGTAAACGCTCGTATAAACGCAGTAGATTGTCAGAACTGGAGTATTTAAGACTCAGTGCATCGAGAGTATCAACGATAGTAGCAACAGCTTTGACAATGAGTAAACCAACTGTGACAATAATGTATATTTTTAAGGCAATGTAAATATATCTGGGAACGACTTCTGGGAGGTAAAAAAATTTAGCGCACAGGATAGCAGATGATGTCCAAAGACTATGAATAATAATTCTTTTTAATATTCTAAAAAAAGCTTCGATACTTTCATCATTAGCCTTGATTTGATCGGCATTCTTAGCATAATCACAAACCCAATCTATAGCCCGGCATAATGGTGATATACTAAATTTAACTAGCATTAGCAAGCTAACAGTTTTCAAGCTCGCCGTCAAGAAATTGAGCCAAAATTGAGTAGGAAGACCGCGAATAAGATTAAGTTGAAATTCTTGAATGTTTCCGCCTCGATAAATCACCATCCCATTCACACCAATCAGCACAAGACACAGAATCACAGAAATTAAAATTAAAACTCTGCTGATACTCCGGCGCAGGAAAGTGATATTTGCAGTTCTCCCTTGAAGCCAAGAAAGTTTAGCGACCTGCTTGAAGCTTATGCCAATCAACCAGTTAAACAGCGAGAAAATGACTATTAAAAATATGACTTCAACCAGGATAATTAGTATATTCATTTTTTGAGTATAAATAATAGAGAAAAGGCAGATATATCCCCGACTTCTTGAAGAAGTCGGGGATATAGTAGCCCAGAAACCACAATTAATTTACTAGATTTCTCTTTTGTAAAGGAAGTGTTGATTTATGAAAGTGAACCGTTAGTGTACATCGTTGCTAGACGTTTTTCACGTAGTTTGACTGTCTCTAAATAGATTTATTCAATCTTTTTAAACTTGTCTTCAGAAATCGACACCCAATAAGCAAACTGAAATTGCGAAATAACCAAGGTTTTTAAGTAAGACAAAGCCCTTAATTTAAGCTAAAACTTCAGTTTGTAGTAGCGCTTTACGTAATGCAGTTACTGCTTCTTCTGTTTCTATCAACCTATTGAGAGCAAGTGCAATATCATCTTCAACCTTCAGCAGTTTAGCTGCTTTTTTTACAGCTTTTTGCTCTTCAACTGAGTAATCTTGATCGGCACGAGACATTTGAATTGCATGATACAATAATGACCTGTATTTCGACCAAGTAGAAACATCAACTGTAATTTTACTCAGCAAATTTTCTAAGTCAGCATTTTTGTATTCAAATGTTTTGTATTTTTCTATTACTTCTTCAGGAGCGCCAGCCATACGCTGATGATTTAGCAACCAATTAAGTTCGGGTTCTGAAACCTCTCCATCAGCTCCTGCAATAGCGAGCAGTGCATATCCATAGTTAAGGTATGCTTCAAGGGGAATTTCGGAAATACCTAAGTTCTTTTTCAGAAATTCTGAAGCAGGTAGTACTTCTTTAATATTGCTCATCAATAGACCTCTTTGATTTTTTTGAGAATTTACTACTTACTTCTCATACCTAATTGCAGCAAGTGGAACTAATAAAGACTTACTCAAGCTTCACAGGTGCTTGCTGCCACTTGTAAGTAGACTTTCGTTTACTAGTTGTTATGGTTGTCATTGTTTAAGCTCTCCAAATCACTTGGAATGCATAACACCAGACTTCATGCTTCTTAAAATCTCAGACTTTTAATCAGAATGCAAAGACAGTTAAGACAGTTAATACATTTAGGCTAAATCAATAAAGGATATAAATTAATTACTGTTTTTACATAAGTTTTACTTAACAAACTCTCAATGATTCGTGAAAAAGAATCTTACCTAAACA
The DNA here is from genome assembly GCF_015714705.1 of Nostoc sp. NZL. Taxonomy (NCBI): domain Bacteria; kingdom Bacillati; phylum Cyanobacteriota; class Cyanophyceae; order Nostocales; family Nostocaceae; genus Nostoc; species Nostoc sp. NZL. The sequence goes on from NZ_WBKL01000032.1 coordinate 29,009, forward strand.
ACTTAGAAAAAGAAAAAATCTGATATGCGTTAAGAACTTGAATATAACTTTTGGCGTTTAACCACCCTTTAGCCCAATACGGTTCAGTTAAGGAAATTGGTAAGGGGTGCAGGGGTGAAAAAAAGGCTTATCTGAACCGTATTGTCCTTTAGCCTACATTCCGCAGGCCTCTTAAGTAGATAATATTTTTGGCAAGGAACACCAAGAAACTGAAGAATACATCGTCGTTCATCAGTAAGATTAGCAATGTGTTTAGCGCCGACGATCGCTAGCAGATGAATCGATATGAAACATTGAAATTCCAACCCTCCGATTTACTCAAAAAAACTAGCTGATCTGACAACTCATCCAGAAGGCTGACCGTTTTGAGTAATTCATCCTTAGGCTGGTTTTGACGTATCTGATTGAGTTTCTAGTGCCCAGTGCTGATATGGTTAAGTTAGTGGCTTCTCTGCCGTAAATGCAAAAATAGCAACCCAATTGTCAATTCCAGACATGTTACTCCTATACCTAAAATGCGTAGGCGCAGCCCGCCGCAGGCATCGCCAACATTTAGGTGCAGACCTAGAAATATAATGCTGCGACAAAAACTTCATCTTATGCAAGGTTTTAGGAGAACTTTTCCCAAGATTGGGCAACTAATTGGCTTAACCAGCGACGTTGTTGCTGATCCAGTAGTAGATCATCTGCTAACAACTGAGCGGTTAGTTCTTCCAAAGATTGACCCTGAGCGCGGACAATTTTAATAACTCCAGCGATCGCACTGGCAACTAATTCTTCATCAATCGGCTGTTGTCGCAGGGCAACAATTTCCTGGGGGCTGTCTGGAATGGGATAATTCATGGCGTGGGTTTACAGAAATACAAAATGAACAATAAATTTGACAAATTCTTAAAATTTCTTCACTGAATCTTTACGAAAGTAATAGGGCGGAGTTTACCTTACTTTGTGCCTTCATAAAATCTGTCTTAGTGAGTAGATTGATCGGAGATGTCAGGAAACGATGAGAGAAATCCTTTATTTAGAAGTTCCAACTCCAGATATAGCAACTGTGCGTAGCTGGCTACAAACAGATTTTGAACCCGGAAATGGAGAAAAAGTGCTTACTTCGGAAGGCTTTCGCCTCAAAATGCCCAGTGCTACTACATCGGGTGGGGTGGCTCTTTCCGAAAACTTGCCTGCGGAACTTTCTGTATTTGTCTGGTCGGTGCAACGAACTACCTATCTGAAAGTGTTTCGTTGGGCAGAACAACCCTTTCCCAATGAAAGACAAATCCTGCAACGCCTAACCAAGGAAATCAGAAGCCGTTTTCCGCATCATTACCCAGAACCGCCAGCGATTGATTTATCTAAGCAATCAATTTTTGCAGCGCTAGGTTCTGCTTACCCCCTGACCGTCAAGTATTTTCAGAAAATGCCTAACGGTGAATATGACCTAACGCGTGCCTACTGGTGGGAACAACGATGGCGCGAAGGAGTACGGAATCCGCAGCAGCCCCGGCAGGTTGTGTTTTCCACTCAAGGGGATAAGGGAAGAGGTAGGGAAGCAGGGGAAGATAAGACTCCGACTTACGACATCATCTACATTGGTGGCGCACTAGGTGTGATCCATGCGGCAGTGATGGCAAAACTCGGATATAAAGTCTTGCTGGTAGAACGAATGCCCTTTGGGCGGATGAACCGGGAGTGGAATATTTCCCGCGATGAGATTCAAAGCTTGGTTAACCTGGGTTTAGTTACCCCCGCTGAGTTAGAAACCATCATTGCCAGGGAATACAAAGACGGATTCAATAAGTTTTTCGATGCTAATAATCCATCCAAACTGCGATCGCCCGTCCTCCACACACCTACAGTGCTAAATTTAGGCTTAGATTCCGAAAAATGGCTTCAAATGTGTGGGCAAAAACTGCAAGCGGCAGGCGGTGATATCTGGGATGAAACAGAGTTTATCCGTGCAGATATTGATATATCACAAGTTTTGTTGAAAGTCAAGCACTTACCCAGCCAGGTTGAAAAGGAAGTAAGTGGACGGCTGCTAATAGATGCAATGGGAACTGCGTCCCCCATCGCTTGGCAATTAAATGGTGGTCGTGCTTTTGATAGTGTATGTCCGACAGTGGGAGCGGCAATTGAGAGCGGATTTGAGCCGGAGGTATGGGACTCCCATTATGGGGACGTTCTTTACAGTCATGGGGATATTTCGCGGGGAAGGCAGTTGATTTGGGAATTGTTTCCTGGAGCAGATGATGAACTGACAATTTATTTATTTCACTACCACGAAGTCAATGCTGAAAATCCCGGTTCCTTGCTAGAGATGTACGAGGACTTTTTCACAATTTTGCCAGAGTATCGCAGGTGCGATATGGACAAATTGGTGTGGAAGAAGCCGACATTTGGGTATATACCGGGGCATTTTAGTATGGGAAGTCGCGATCGCACAGTTGCCTTTGATCGATTGATTGCGATCGGTGATGCCGCATCACTCCAGTCTCCCCTTGTCTTCACCGGTTTTGGTTCGCTAGTTCGCAACTTAGAGCGCTTAACAACGCTGTTGGATACTGCTCTCAAACATGACTTGTTAAGTTTCCGACACTTGAACCAAATTCGCGCCTACCAAAGCAACGTTTCCGTCACTTGGCTATTTTCCAAAGGCATGATGGTACCCACTGGGAAATTTTTACCACCCCAGCGGATTAACTCCATGCTCAACACCTTCTTTGGGCTGTTAGCAGACGAACCCCAAGAAGTAGCAGATAACTTCATCAAAGATAGGTGTGATTGGTTTACCTTTAACCGCCTAGCACTCAAAGCAGCTAGAAAAAATCCTGCCTTGCTTTTGTGGATTTGGGAACTTGCTGGGCCTAGAGATTTAGGGCGATGGCTTGGTAGTTATATCAACTTCGGTCGTCATGCTCTGATTAGTGCTTTGCTGAGTCCGTGGTTCGGGCGTTTCTTGAACCGGGTAGGTTTTTGGCTCGAACCCCGGAATCCAGGCTTGTGGCTGTGGCTATTGGCAATTAATTATGCGATCGCCACAGGCAAACCGCGATCGCGCGCTCAAGTAGTAAAAGCCAACCCAGAAGCCATAATTCCGAAGTCAGAAGCAAGGATTCTTAATTAGTCATTGGTCATTGGTCATTGGTCATTGGTATTTGACAAATGACTAATGACAACTAACTATTGACTCTTGGGGCGAAAATTCGGCAGTTCCACAGATGCCAATGATTTACGCCCCTTGGGTGGACGCTGGGGATAAACCACAGGTGAAGGTGAACTTGTATCATTGGTGTTGTCACCCAATGACTCTGGGGAGAAATCAGTAGCTGACAATTCTAACTGTGACAATTGGGAAACTTCTGACCAGTAGTCTTCAGTTTGTCCAACAGGCATCTCAGTATGAGGTGAAGTAGAGGAAACTGGTAAGTCATTGGTTGATGAAACCACAGAATCTGTCGTCCAAGAAGTGGAGATAGTTACAGAGGGATTAATTTCTGCTTCCAACTGCTCCCCCTGTGGATTTTCTAATTCCTCATCGTCTTCTAGGATTGTTGCTAAAGTCTCCCAGATAGGCGCATCACCCTGATTACTATCCACATCCATTTTCGCCGCAGGTGGTGGTGATACAGATGCAGACTGAGAGGTAAAGAACATTTGGATTAGACTATCTAATTGCTGATCTAAATTTGATGACTCAGAAGTTGAAACAGCTTCTGGTGTATCTGGGGAATCATCAACTTTTGGAGATGGGCTGGGTTCTGCTGGTGTTGGGGTATTTTGCTTAACTGACCAGTTCCAGGAAGATGATGGTGTCGGAGTCGGTTCATTTCTTTGGAATGGGATTGGTGCTGACGGTTCGCCCCAAGAATTATCTAGATTATCCAAGGATTCTGGTTCTGCTGACCAAGGTTGAATTGGCTGGGCGTTAGGAAATAAAGACCGAGCTTTTCTAGAAAATCTTCCTTGTCCACTAGTTATGTCTTTAGGATGTTTTGCAGTATCGTCTAGGGAATCATAGCTAGGAACTGATGTATCCAAACATTTTTCTAGAGCTGCTTTAAATTGCAGCGTCTGGCGTTGTTGTCGCATCAGTCTAGTACGTAACTCCCGACAAACAGTTTCTGATTGCAATAGCTGCTGGGACTGTTCGCTGTTGTTAGTGTGTAACAACGTACATTCTCGCTCTAACTGGGCTAGACGTTGTTGGCTAATTTGTAGCTGTGCTTTATAAGTTTCAGTGAAAATTTCCTGGTGTTGAACAGTTTGTACAGCAGTTTCTAATTGTTGAAATAGGGACTTTATCTGTTCTTGAGCCGCAGCCAGTTCTTGAGCGTGTTGGTTGAGCATCGACTCAGTAACGCTGGAACGCGTTTTCTGCCACTGCAAAACCTTTTCTGACTCAGCTAGGTTGTCTTTTAGCTGCTCCACTTGCTCATACAAGTTATTGTTAGCCGCACGCAATTCTTCGTTCAATGCCAGCAGGTTCTGAAATTCTGAGTCAATAAGTGCTTGCTTGCCGCTTTCAGGCTCTGCAACCCAGTCCTGCTGGGTGGTATCTTTTGAAAATTGTGTGTCTTCAGCTGGCATGAGGAGTGGCAGTTTTTTTACTGCCATATTGTCATTAGGCACAACTGAGTAAAAGGGACAACTCGCCTGATCTAATTGTGGCGAATTAGCAGAATTTAGGGATTCCATCACAGCCCCCTTGTTTGAGGTGTCAGCTTCATTCATCACTCTTGACCCACCTGCTTAAAAATATTCAGCAGTGCTGGCATTAGCATTGCTTATGAACTCTGTCTAATCAGGGTTTGCTCTAGAAGCTAAGTTTAACTCTCTCTAAGCACCAGCAATTAATCATCAATTGGTGTTACCCATTTTGTATCTAGACTGATGCCGTTATAACACTATGATGCTCTTCCCCGTCAAGACGAGGCGGAAGGGGAACTCGAACCGCCTCTGGTGATAGGCGGGAGAAAAGAGAAACTTGATACTTAAAAACTAAACTGTATTGGCTGATGAAATTTTTCTATATGAAAAAACTGTCCTACAGTATACTTTTTTATTTATAAAAGCATCTGTCCTAGGGACTAAATAAAAATGTATTGAATAATACATTTTTATACTGCCTCATTTATTACTTAGGGCTGATGTCAGTACAAGTATCTACTTATTTGATGATAAATCTGTCATTTTAGCGATCGCTATTTAATGTCGGCAAACAACTAAGAACTTCTGCTAGAACTTTAATGTTAGGAAATAATGACAAATCCGTGTAAAGACGCATGAATTTGTAATTTTGATGTAATAAATACTCTAAGTATAATCATAAAACTTTTTTAAAGAGTAATCTCAACTTAGTGTGGGCTTTTTTCTCAGTAAATACAGTCCTAGTAAGCAATTTTAGGCTTAGTTAGCGAGAGGCTTTTTTTAACAAGCTGCGTTCAATTCATCAAGTTTGTTTAATGTCTAGAAGAAAATTGTTTAAAGTATACTTGACTACTTATCAATCTTTATTACATTGTGCTTTGTATTACTGCAATATTATCGTAATTAAGTATTGCTTCGGATACACTTTTTAATTGATCTATTCAAGAATAATTGGAATAACCGAGTTTTCTACTAGCGGCAAAGTAATTATAAAGACCAGGATTACTACTGATTAATGTGATTATTGCGTTAGATAAGGCGTTGTAGCAGTTAGGTTTGTCTAAAAAGTAAAATTTTAAAATAGGGTGCTAAAGATGACTGACGTACTTGCAATGGGTGCAAACATAAAGCAGGAAGCTGCCCAATTACCGCTAGTTGCAGAAAATTTTGACAGTTTTTGGGACAAAGAAATTAGACCTTTATTTACAGATGAGTCTCTATCTTTCAGAGTGAAAACTCTTAACGGAAAATATGTCAAGTACGTCAACTTGGATAATGGAGCTACAACCACTCCCTTTGCAAACCTCAAGCAGCATGTGGACGAGATGCTTGACACATATGGTAGTGTGCATCGAGGTTCTGGGCAAAAGTCCATCATCACTACACGAGAATATGACGCTAGCCGGAACATCATTCGGGACTTTGTGGGATCATCTTTAGACAACTATGTAATCTTTGCGAAGAATACAACAGAAGCAATTAATGGAGCTGCTACACTTTGGGCAAAAAAACCTGGGAAAATCTTAGTTTCTGATATTGAGCATTCGTCCAACCTGCTGCCTTGGGTTACTAGAGACGAAGTTGTGCAGTACAGAACCCAGCCGGATGGAAGTGTAAGTGTTACAGAAATTGAAGATATCTTCAAGGCACACCAAAATCTCCCCGAAGCCGAACAAATTAAGTTGGTAACTATTACAGGTGCTTCGACAATTACAGGTTACAGACCCCCGATTTACGAAATTGCAGCTTTAGCACATCGGTATGGTGCTAAAATATTTGCCGACGTGTGTCAGTTAATTCAGCATGAACGAGTCGATATGCGTGCAGATGATGACCCATGTCATTTAGATTTTGTGGCTTTCTCTGGACACAAGATGTATGCACCCTACGGAACTGGGGTTCTGCTGGGGCCAAAAGAATTTTTTGATAGTTCTTACCCTTATCAAATCGGCGGTGGAAATCTGCCTTATATCACTAGAAACCTAGAGATCAAGCGTTTTTATACAGAACGGGCCCATGACCCTGGAACACCAAACGCTATGGGTGCGATCGCTATTGCTAAGGCGATTGAAATTATCGAAGCCCTTGGACGCGATCGCATTGCTCAGTATGAACACTCTCTAGTTGAATTCACATATACACGGCTTCGGCTGGTTCCTGGAGTTAAATTACATATCCCAGGAGATAATTTAGCCCATGTTATTCCCTTTGATATTGATGAGTTTGATGGACGCTTAGTGGCAGAAATTCTGGCACAAGAATACGGCATTGGGGTTCGGGCTGGGGCTTTCTGCACTTATGAATATATTCGCAAACTCAAGAATGTTTCGGATGAGCAAGACTACGAGATTGCTCAGGAAGTAGACAGAGGAATTACGCGTAACATTCCTAGTATTATCCGAGCTAGCTTTGCTGTATATAATACATTTGAAGATTGCGATCGCTTTATAGATGCGATCGCTCAAATAGCTAAAAACGGATTGGCTTACTATTTGCCCAACTACACACAAGATGAAATAACTGGTGTTTGGACAGCGATAAACAGCTAGTCTTTTCAGGGCATGGAAAGACGCAGAGGGGCAGGGAGCAGAGGAGAAAAATTTTCTGCTTGCTCTGACTCCCTCATCTCTGTGTCTTAAATTACGAATTACGAATTACGAATTACGAATTAAAAGGGGGTAATAGCTTGAGCGATGAAAACCTCTTTGACCAGGAGGATTATCTACAGGAACGGGTTGAGCAGTGCATCTGGCAAAAAAGTACAGATGCAGGTATTTCGCGCCAGCGCTTTTTGCAAATACTAGCCACTATGGTTGGTGCAACAGCCATTGGAGGATTAGTTAAACCTGCGCCTGCTCATAGTCAGGCAGCTGTTAAAACCAAGGGCAGCAAAATACTTAAGCCATTGCCACCAGGGTATATCTCTCATAGCAGAGGCACATTAGAGATGAACTGGGAAGCGATGTATGGGCGTGGTTATTTAGTACCAAATGATTGGTTCTATGTTCATAACCGCAGTACACCTCCGACCTTTGACCCATCTACATGGCGTTTGCAAATTCATGGAACTGGCGTTTCTGCCCCGTGCGAGTTTACTTACGATGAAATCATCGCTATGCCCTCCATCTCAGTCACTTGTGCCATTGAGTGCGCTGCTAATGGTCGGCGCTTCTTTGAAGAGGCTTACAACACACCACTCTCTGGCGCACGATGGAGGCTTGGGGCTATTGGTGTGGCTGAGTGGACTGGTGTACCACTTGGCATATTATTAGAGCGAGCTGGACTGAAATCCACAGCAAAAGACGTACTCGTTGAGGGCGCAGATGTGGATTCGCTGGACTCAAAGGGGACGAATAAATCCAAGTTCAACAATGTAGTTCCGATTAGCAAGGCATTAGCAGATAACTCGCTTCTCGTCTATGCAATGAATGGAGAACCATTACCTCCAGATCACGGTCAGCCATGCCGTGCCTTATTTCCTGGTTGGGGAGGAAACGCCAACGTTAAATGGATTGAGCGGATTGAGGTTTCTGAAACACCGATATATACCCAGTGGGTAACGGAACAGATGGTGCTGGTTGGTGCAGACTACCCAGCGATCGCTCCGTATAAAGGTAAGCTGATTACCTACCAAAATGTTAAGAGCGCCTTTGAGTTGGCTTGGCCAGCTACGCTTTCTGCTAGAAGTCACTTACTACGTGGACGTTCTTGGTCTGGGAAAGGAAAGATTGTCCGTGTAGAAGTTAGCCTGGATGGTGGTAAAACTTGGCAACTTGCACGACTGAGAGAACCAAACTTTCCATTTGCATGGGTACGGTGGGACATTGAGTGGAACCCACTTCCTGGGGAATATTTTCTCCAAGCTATTGCTACTGACAATTTAGGTAATACACAACCGAGTACAGTTCCGTGGAATGATTCTGGATTACTCTACGGAGGCGTTGTTAGTCATCCGGTGACAGTGCAAGGTTAATCACAGCAAATCAGTTCTCTAGAAAAAGACCTATTTATGATTGATTTTAGTTGGTTGATTTTAGTAACTGGAGGCCTAATATCTGGAGTCATAGCTGGACTTTTAGGAATAGGTGGCGGTATTATCACAATTCCTCTTTTAGTCACACTAGGTTATACTCCCATTCAGGCGATCGCTACTAGTAGCCTTGCTATTGTGATTACTTCAATTTCTGGAAGTTTGCAGAATTGGTGGATGGGTTACTTTGACTTTAAACGAGTAACTTATTTAGGAATTCCAGCTTTCCTGACTACTGGAATAGGTGTCTATTTTGCTAATAAAATTCCATCCTATATAATACTATTTACATTTGGTATCATACTACTTGCTAATATCTATTTGATTGAGCTTCGCAAGCAACTGGCTTTCAAGGAAATAGAGAATACAACCCTAGTATTTAACCCATTAGTTTCTAAAATTGGCACAGGGGGAGCAGCCGGAATTTTAGCAGGTTTGTTTGGCTTAGGTGGCGGTACGATTATGGTGCCACTGCAAATGTTACTACTGGGAGAAGAAATTAAAGTAGCAATTCAGACTAGTTTGGGCGTGATTGTCATCACTGCTTTAGCTGCCTGTACAGGCCACACATTAGAGGGAAATATTCTATTTGCTCAAGGTATCGTTTTGGGATGTGGTGGTCTTTTAGGTGTTCAAATGAGTACTCGCGCATTACCAAAACTACCAGATTCTACTGTAAGCTTAGTGCTTCGTATCTTCTTAGGAATACTATCAATCTATATTTTTTGGGAAGCTTGGATAAATTATCAACAAATAATTACTAATTCGTAATTCGTAATTCGTAATTCGTAATTCGTAATTACAGGAATTCATTTATTTTAACCACATACAGCAGTTTGCAAGTAAATAAGGTACAGAATGCAGGACTCCAAATCAGATATAAACAGTTTCGACCTCCTGCCTCAAAATCCGTAGCTTTGGACTTCATCCAAAAGAAAACTGCTGTAATTTATAGGAAAACCAGGGAGAGGTCTTGCTACTCACAATTACGAATTACGAATTACGAATTACGAATTATTTCAAGGTAGCCATCGGGGACGAAATCCAGCTAAGGGGAGTTGTTCTGGTCTAATTTCAACAGTCGCAGCATCGGCGATGGGCAACAAAGGCATTAACCACAGACTACTGGTTGCGATCGCATCTCCATCATCAGTTTTCAAAGTGTTTGGGGGTAATGATGCTGTCGTATTTGTTTGCGGTACTACTTGGTCAAATAACAAGCCTAAACCATCGGCAGATAAACTCATTTGCACATTCCGTTGAGCGGGAGGCAGTACTAGCAGTGGCTTCTGTTGCCCGGTTTTCAGATCGATTGCCACCACATAAGGCTGTTCTATGTATTGTTCTTTGGATACTAGCTGTGTCAACAAGCAGTAGATGGTAGGTGAGGCAATATCAAATTGGCAGCTGAGAATTGAGCCTGTTGTTTTTAATAGTTGTTTCTGCACACCTTGGTTTGTCACCAAAAACAAATCTCGCGTGTAATCTGTATTAAACTTTACCATCGCTGCTTGAGAGCCATCTTTGGAGAAAGCCTGTACCAAACCAAACTGCGGTAGAAAATCTAGGGGTTTACTGGCATCACCTTGCAGTGGTAGGATGGCTGCTCCCTGTCCTTGGGCAACTGCTACGGCTTTACTATCTGGGGTGATCATAAAGTCTCCCCCAGGTTGGCTTTCCAGACGTTTAGGGGTGGGTTTTTCTGCTGAAGCGTCGCTGGTTGCTGGCATAAACCATAGTCCAAAGTCGCCGGGATTAGTTTTGTTTCCCCGCTGGATCACAATAGTTTGCCCATCAGGTGATAAGTCAAATTTCAGGTTTTGATAATCTTTGCTATCTAAAATCAGGTCAACTCTACCTGCTGGTTCTACTTCTTGTCCAGATTTACCAGAAACGCCTGTTGTCACTGTGTAAAGTTGGGCTGATAGTAAGTCTTGGTTATTGGTGGTACGAGCAGAAAATAAAATTTTCTCCCCATCAGGAAACGACTCAAAGTCCATTACTATCAGGTCTTTGGGGGTAAGTAGCCTTTTTTGTTCTTCGGTTAAGTTGTAAAGAACTAATCGTCCTTGTTCTTCTTGATCGGTTCCTATGTAAAGAATGACGCGATCGCGTGTGCGGAAGCTACCTGTAAAGGGCTGTATTACCCGATTTTTGCCTTCTTGCTCTGCAAACTGATCTTTGGCTCCCTGTAACTGCACTTTATAATTCGTGCCATAGGGTGCCGGTGTCACCAGTGTATAAACCATTCGCCGCCCTGCCCAACTGAATTTACCTGCTAGAGGTGGCTCGATTTTCAAGTTCTCCTCTACACTTTTTACTTCCATTGGGCGACTGAAGGTGAGGGTGAAGGAGTTATCTTCTGCCCCAATTTGTTGATTTTGCCAAGTAAATTCCCGGACACGAGCAGTTATTACATCACCTTGCAATATAAGTAACCCAATCAGCACACTCAGCAGTAGCATCAGTGCGATCGCTATGCGATCCAGTGGTTGGATAAATGCTTTAGATTTAGTCATTTGTCATTAAACGTTGGGCATTGGGAATTGGGCATTAGGCATTGGTCATCAACAAATGACTAATGACTAATAACTATAAGGATTCTGTGGTTGAGGAATTTTTTTGAAAGAGGTAGCGGCAATGGTAAGTTGGCGTTTACCTGCCAAATTTTCTGTCACCATTTGTCCTTCAACTTCCAGCCAGGTATCAGGGGAGTAACGCTCTTGATTATTTTGTAGTTTGACAGGCAATCCCACAGGGTAAGCATCTGCTGCACAGCAAGTTAAGACAAATCGTGCTAAAAACAAATATTCTTTTCCTATATCCGGCGGGTGGATCACAAATCCCTGTACCTTGACTTTTTGCCCTGTATATGCGTCTGGCTCTGGATAGACATTGACGGTACGTACCCAGTCTACAAGCGATCGCTCTTCTGGACGAACAGTAACCCGAAAGGCTTGGGGTTTAACACGTGTGCTTCCCAATAAATCAGATGTCACACCCCTTTGGAGTGCTTTGTCACTAGCAAAAACTTGCGGTGTAATGATAAAACCCAGAATTGCCGTAGTCAACAACAAAGCACTGCCCCAACCAGGGGGAAATAAACTAATATGCTGGGCGTTTGGCGTAACATCACGGCGACGCCTTTGCCAAAGTTCCTGCATCTTGAAGAAACCAATAATGATGAAACTGATACCAGCCACAATCACTAACCAAAAGTAATTTGGGTGAATCAACAGGTTCAGCTTGTTAGTTAACCAATATCTCAACATCAAAACGCCCCAAGCTGTAATTGCTAAAGCATCCAGCCAAGGGAGTAACTGATTTGGAATTTTAGATTTGGGATTTTTGTTAGCCATTTCTCATTAGTCATTAGTCATTAGTCATTGGTCATTAGTCATAAGAAAGGAGAAATGACAAATGACAAATATTTTTTTAAAAGACGTGCAAGTTCAGGAAAAGAGTGAACAAAAATGTCAGTTGTGCTGCTAAAGCAAATAAGTAAAAGATAGTTTTGGGTTTAAAAATAGATAACATCAAACCAACGCTTTTGATGTCAATCATTGGCCCAAACACCAGAAATGCCAACAATGAACCGCTGCTAAAGGTTGAGGCAAAAGATAAGGCGAAGAAAGAATCGACTGTAGAACAAATTGACACCACTACTGCTAATATCAGCATGACCACAATTGAGCTAATGGGGCCAGCCCCCAAACTGAGAATTAATTCGCGGGGAGCTAGGACTTGAATAGCAGCAGCGATCGCACTTCCTAAAATCATTACTCCGCCCAATTCCCGCAATTCTTGGATGCTATTATCCACCACTAAGCGCAGTTTGTCTGCAAGCGGTTTACTGGCAGTAGAAATTATGGTAGGCGGTACCACATTAGGATCTATCCGCAGAGGTATACCTGCTTTTCCTCCTAAGATATAAGTCCCCGATTGCAAGAGATTCGGTACTGTTGCTTCCTGTTGTACTTGGTAACGCTTACCACGGCGTTTGGTTTCAGGTTGTGCGGGTGGATTATACTTCAAATAACGAGCGATCGCAGGTTGGACTATGGGATTTAAGTCCTTTTGAAAACTGAAAACAAAACCGATAATTGTGGCAATGGATAAAGAAAATACGACTCGTAAGACCACTATTTCTGGCTGATCTCGAAATGCTGTCCAAGTTGCCCAAATTACAATTGGGTTAATTGTTGGTGCTGCTAGCAAAAAACCAATTGCGACTGGTGTGGGTACTCCCTGAATTAGGAACCGCCGCGCTACCGGTACATTCCCGCACTCACACACCGGAAATAAAAAGCCGATCATGCTGCCAACTAAAGCACCCAGCAGCGGATTTGTGGGCATTTTTTCTACTAATTTGCGCTCATCAACAAAAAATAGCAACAAACTGGAGAATAAAACCCCAAGAAGCAAAAAAGGCATCGCCTCGACTAGCAGACTTAGAAATAGCGTAAAACCATTGTTCAATTGATTCATGTGCGTCGCAGTCAAAAGCGGTTTTGAGTTTTAGGGTTCTGCCTAGTCATTCTATCGAAATGGGGATCAAAAGCAGTTCGGGAAAATTAAACATTATTTAAGTAGCAAGTTGTTCTACATTGGAACTAACGCTTAAGCGCTACAAACCTTTGCTTCAGCCAAGATAGTGATATTTACCTGAGTGCATTTACTGACGATGACCATTTCTAAGATTGTCTAAGTTCAGAAATTGTTCCGTTCTAGAGGGCAAGTAGCTGCATAGATGATTTTGAATTACCTATGTTTATACTTACAGTAATTTGCTGGATAAGATATTAGCTTGGCTGTATTTTCATCAAGTATTTACAGTTATTGAACATTTGGGGATCGCTCTTGGTTGTTACCTTCATTGATTTTGGATAGTTCTGGCAAAATGTGATCTGAGCTTTGGTTGATTTTTTACTATAAAAACTCTAAAAATGCAAGACCAAAGTTTAACAAACATGGTAAATTCTGATAACTCTTTTGTCTAAAAATCACCATTAGGGTATAAACCTGGACGGTAGCCACTACAACGGAGAATCCGCGGGGTGAGCTAGCACGATTGGGGAAACCCCTATGAGTGACTGACTTCGCGTCTTCCAATGGTGTTAGTCCAAGTCCCTAAGCCTCAGAAGGACTATGAAAACCTATATCCCCGACTTCTTTAAGAAGTCGGGGATATAGTTCACTAGTTCATGATTACTTTGTGCAATCGCTGTTAATTACGTTTTGGTGGAATTCCCCAAATCTTGATTTGTTGATCAAATCCGCCACTGGCAAGAATTTTACCATTTGGACTAAAAGCGATCGCACTCACCCAGTCTGTATGCCCACTTAGTGTATTTATTAACTCGCCTGTAGTTAAATCCCACAACTTAATCCCATCTCTGCCGGCACTAGCAAGGGTTTGTCCATCGGGGTTAATAGTGATCGCATTTACCCAGTTATTATGTCCTGTGAGGGTGCGGACTAATTCTCCAGTATTAATATTCCACAGTTTGACTGTGCGATCGCGGCTAGCACTAACTAATGTTTGTCCATCTGGTGTAAAGATAACAGCGCTAACACCATTAGAATGAGCTGCCAATTCACTGATTAATTTACCAGTACTCAAATTCCACAGCTTGATTACACCCTTATTGTCACCACTAGCTAATGTCTGTCCATCAGGACTAATGGCTAGGGTATAAATCAAATTATCAAAGCGTACTAGAGTCCCTAGAGGGCGTTGCTGTAGCAAATCCCATATCCGAATCCCATCCAAAGCTCCACTGATGAGAACTTTACTATCAGGAGATACTGCTAAAGATAATACGTTACTGGTATGTCCTACAAAAGAGCGGCTAAATTTAAAATTCTTCAGACTCCAGAGGTTAATCGTATTGTCATTACTACAGCTAACGAGGGTTTGCCCATCTGGCGAAATCACTAAAGATTCTACGGCTGTTTTGTGTGCTTTATTAATATCTGCCAACTTTTTGCCATTGGCTGGATTCCAGAGGCGAATTATACCTTCATTTTCTGCACCTCCACTCACCAGAATTCTGCTATCTGGACTGAAAGCGAGAGATTTAACAGTTCCGTTATGTCCTCTGAGTGTGTAAAGTAGTTGGGCATTACCAAAGCTGCTGGTAGTTTGGGAGTTTGGCGTTACTTCGATGGCAGCATGAGCTTGATGAATGTAAAACCCTTCCCATGTAGTCACTGGAAGGGCAACAGCTGCCATAAATGCCAGGATAATATCCGGCCGCAGAAAATTAGGCCCACCTCTTCCCTCACTCCTCACACTTTTTCCTCACTTTTTATAGATACGGTTACCCCAATCAATTTTGCAGAGTTATTTAAGTAATAACTCTGCACTTCCTAAAGAGGTGGTTTTTTCTTAGAAACGCTTAACATTGGTAAAGGCGCACTAGAAGAACGAGTGGGCAAATAATGTTGCACTACAGGCTCCTCTGGTAGAGGACGACGCTGCTGGAAACGCCACAATTTAAAGGCTAGCGCTATTCCTGCCGTTCCCAAACCAAAAGCGAACAACGACCAGCTATCATTCAGTCCGCCAATCAGGGCATCCATAACCCCCATCGTCATCAATACACTGATTAGTGGCTCTTTTCGGTAGGTTGACTTCAAAAAACGAGGTAATACAGCATTCATCACAGCTTGGTTGGTTCCAGTTCACCTTTTGTGTATATTTACCAAGAATACCTCACCCGTAATTTGCCTTTCTCATCCAAGGCAGACACTAATTATGATTTTCTTTAGTAGGGGAGGAAGTTTACTCATTAATCGCCTTGCACATACTAGTTGCAAGTCTATGATATTTCAATCACTAATAAATATTTCGATTCCTCTCTTGCTTACATTCTAGGGCAATTATTTATGAATAAGTCTAATTAAAGTATCTAGGGCGAAGGACTTCGCTATTAATTGTTAAAGTCAAAACCAACTGGTGGTTCCAGCTGGTTGAAACTCTTTTAAGTACTAGCTTACAACTTCTACCTTGTGCTGGTTAGTCGCACTACTTCAGACCCAGCCATGATAGCACCCCTTGATTAGTGACATATTCAATCACTAGCATCAAAGCGAAGCCAATCATTGCAGCTCGACCATTCAAGCGTTCAGCATATTCGTTAAAGCCAAACTTAGGCTCCTCTAGTTTAGGTGTAATTGTCGGTTGTGTTTGTGTCATTTTTAAAAAACCTTTTTTTCGGCAAACGGGACTTGATATCAGACTTCACAGCAGAAGTCGGTGATCAGCGGTAAAAGTTAAAGGAATAGACTTATTCTTTTCCCCTTAACTTTTACCCTACAGTTGGTAACTTATCTGACTTTTCACGCTGGAAAACCTCGCTCTCAATCTCTCTCCTAAAAAGACAGAGACTTTGAATTTTTCCCCTTCCCACATTGCTAAGGGGGTTAGAGGATTAGGATTTTCGTGGGCTTTTCCAGGTGACGTGAAAAGTTAGGGTAGCTTAAAAGCTAATTGCAGTGCTTGGATGCCAAGATGACTTGGTAAATTCAGCAAAAGCTTCCTAGTAGGGAGCTATACAATCGCTCTTTTAATAAATTGTTACTATTCTTTATATATTGTATAAATACTGGGGCAATAGTCAAGCGTAAGAGTTTGGGGCTACTCAGATTAAATAGAGAAACTTAGAACACAGATTAACGATCTCTAATACAGCTATTTGTAATAGGTCAGTAGCAAGCTTCAGATTGGCAGGCTACAGTTAAACAAAAAAATTATCAGAGGCAGTATATGGAAATCGGTGTTCCAAAGGAAAATAAAGATCAAGAATTTCGTGTAGGGTTAAGTCCTTCTAGTGTGCGAGTGCTGCGGGAAAATAATCATAGCATTTTCGTCCAGACGCAAGCAGGTCATGGTGCTGGATTCTCAGATGACGACTACAGGAGTGCTGGAGCCGAAATTGTCCCCACATCAGAAATGGCTTGGAATCGAGAATTGGTTGTTAAAGTCAAAGAACCGTTAACATCTGAGTATAAATTTTTGCAGAAAGGACAGATATTATTTACTTATTTACATTTAGCAGCCGATCGCAAATTGACAGAGCATTTAATTGATTGTGGCACTTGTGCGATCGCTTACGAAACTGTAGAACAACCTGGTGCTAACAAACTACCCTTGCTCACCCCCATGAGCGTGATTGCCGGTCGGCTAGCAGTACAATTTGGGGCCAGATTTTTAGAGCGTCAACAAGGTGGTAGAGGAGTCCTTTTGGGCGGTGTACCTGGAGTCAAACCGGGCAAAGTAGTAATTTTAGGTGGCGGCGTTGTTGGCACAGAAGCAGCTAAAATTGCCGTGGGCCTAGGTGCTAGCGTCCAGATTTTAGATGTGAGTGTCGAGCGCTTATCTTACTTAGAAACCCTCTTTGGCTCTAGAGTTGAATTGCTTTACAGCAACTCTGCTCATATTGAAGCCGCAGTCATTGAAGCCGATTTGCTGATCGGTGCAGTGTTAGTGTTAGGACGTAGAGCACCAATACTAGTATCTCGCGAATTGGTTAAACAAATGCGTCCTGGTTCTGTAATAGTTGATGTTGCTGTTGACCAAGGCGGTTGTATAGAAACTTTACACCCCACATCCCACACCAATCCGGTATACATTGAAGAGGGTGTGGTACATTATGGCGTTCCTAACATGCCAGGAGCAGTACCTTGGACAGCAACCCAGGCACTCAACAACAGTACATTACCTTATGTCATCCAATTAGCGAATTTGGGAATTAAGGCACTGGAAGTTAACCCAGCATTAGCTAAGGGTGTGAACGTGCAGAATCATCACTTAGTGCATCCTGCTGTACAAGAGGTATTCCCTGATTTGGTAAATTAAGGTGTGCAAGTATTAGGCGATCGCTTATTTTAATAAAGCTAGTTCTCAAGAATCAGACTAATTTTCTTGCCAAATGCGCGGATGGGTAGGTGTACAAAATGAGAAGGAGCAAAAAAGGCTGCACGCTCCATCTATACAAGACTTTCAGAGAATTGTACTTTTAATCCATCCGCGCACCTTATGGGGAAAGGTTTTCAGCGATTTGCATCTGGTGCTATGACTATTCCCTATGTTATGATTCAATGGTTCGCGCAACTGCACCTTGAAAACCAAATACAGCAGCACTTTCAGATGCCAGCGATTGCAATTCATCAAAATCCCTATTAGGGATTGAAACGTAGAGAAAATCGTCAATGTGTGCAAAACCTTCGATATATTGCAATTCATCAAAATCCCTATTAGGGATTGAAACTTATTGATTCAATTCCCCCGATAAGTCTGAATCCACATTAGGGAATTGCAATTCATCAAAATCCCTATTAGGGATTGAAACTTATTGATTCATGGCAAACACAAGCCAGCACACAATTGCAATTCATCAAAATCCCTATTAGGGATTGAAACTAGTGATAAAGAGGAAACAAAGCAAACAGTGCTTTATATTGCAATTCATCAAAATCCCTATTAGGGATTGAAACGTGATTTTAAGGTATTAACACCACCCAATGTACCATTGCAATTCATCAAAATCCCTATTAGGGATTGAAACTCAGCACATAAAATCTAGTACCAAGAACGTGACAGAAATTGCAATTCATCAAAATCCCTATTAGGGATTGAAACTTCGTGATGCTTGCCGATAGACCTAAGATTACACCATTGCAATTCATCAAAATCCCTATTAGGGATTGAAACTCAGCACATAAAATCTAGTACCAAGAACGTGACAGAAATTGCAATTCATCAAAATCCCTATTAGGGATTGAAACTTCGTGATGCTTGCCGATAGACCTAAGATTACACCATTGCAATTCATCAAAATCCCTATTAGGGATTGAAACATTAATCTTGGGGAATCGCTATTGTAAAGATGGGCATTGCAATTCATCAAAATCCCTATTAGGGATTGAAACCGGCTTGCCAGGGGTGACACCTCAACAACTACAAGATTGCAATTCATCAAAATCCCTATTAGGGATTGAAACAAAATACCCCAAAAATCAAAAGACGCTAGTAATATTGCAATTCATCAAAATCCCTATTAGGGAT
>NZ_WBKL01000005.1:0-11331 GCF_015714705.1 Nostoc sp. NZL
GTCTTGCCATCCGCAGCCATTAGTAATGTGTGTGCACGCCGAATTTCTCTGGCTTTTGCTGAACCCTTTTTGACTAGAGCCAGTAGTTCTTCCCTCTGTGATTCACTCAGATTAATTTGATACTTTTTGCTCATACACCCTTTTTCCTTCTTCTGCGATCGCTTGTCTGCTTGTGAATACCAATGCATCCACATTGCTATTTAATCACACTTGATTATAACCCCGCAAAATTAATGGGACAGACCACTAGACTTTAGCTACTCGTATAAAATTTTAAAATAATGGTGGGTAATGCCCACCATTATGTTTTCCAAGCATAAAATTGCCTAGAAAATACTTAATCGTGTGACGTTGAAAGAATAATTATGAGTCAATTAAACAGACAAGACTTGAGTGAAGCAACAACTCAATGGCTAATAGCAAAAGGCTATAATCCTGGCGATTTAAATCAGCTAGGGGAAAACGGCGATACAGCTTTGATGAAAGCCACAAGAGAGGGAGTTTATGCAGTCGTTAAAGAACTGATTGATGCAGATACGGATATCAACGCTCGAAATAGCGATCACAACAATGCTTTGTGGTTTGCTTGCTTTGGTAATCACTACGAGTTAATTAATTTATTGTTGGCTCACAACATTAACATTGACAACCAAAATGATAACGGTGCAACAGTTTTAATGTACGCAGCCTCAGCCGGAAAGACAGAAGTCGTCAAGTTACTTTTACAACATCATCCTAATTTATATTTGAAAAGCTTAGACGACTATAAAGCTATCGATTTTGCCAGCAATGTAAAAGTTTTAAGGATACTCAAAAATGCCATCAAGTCAGATATCGGGTAAAGCTTATCATGAAGCTACCAAGCATTCTTACTTATCGGTACAACTCGATCCAAATTATGTAGATGCCTCAACACAGCCATCTGCATTTAAAGTTTATCCAAGGTTTTATCGAAGAGTGAAATTAAATCTCAATAATCCTGTTCACTCTTTTATCTCGTTAACCAGTGCGATAACACTGGAAAAAGTATATAAAGATGGCCCTTATAAACTGCGGGTGAATCCATCAGCAGGCGCTCTGTATCCTACGGAAGTTTACGTACAGGTTCGTGGGATTGAGGGAATGATAGATGGTATATACCATCTAGAAGTTGAGAATAATTGTCTAACTCTCATCTATGAATTAATTGATGATGGGTTAGAGAATTATATTATACCGGGCAAATGTATCAACGGATTCATCTTTTTAATTAGTTGTGTTTATTATAGGTCTAGCTGGAAATATCAAAACAGGAGCATAAGATATTGCTTCTTAGATAGCGGACACCATTTAGGTGCAGTTGCCGCTTCAGCTTTTCTCCACAACCGAGATATACAAATAATTTTTGACTTTGATAAACTTGCACTCAATTCTGATTTGGGATTTGAGAATAAAGAGTTTATTACTGCTTGTGCGGTGTCAGGGGAAATACAAGACAAGAAAATCAGACGCTTAAGGCTGAAAATTACTTTTGTCTCTGGTACTGATTATTTTGAATCCAATCAATTTATTGAAGATGCCTATCAAGCAACTACTCTACAAAAGAGTCGCCAGCAGAAATTAGAGTATCCTCAATTTGATTTTGACAAGGATAAATTTTATCAAACTATTTGGAATAGACGTTCTATTAGACGTTTCCGGAAAGAGTCTATATCTCAAGAAGATTATTTATATGTAGTGCAACAACTTCAACAGTCAATACCAACAGAAAATTATGAGGAAATAGAAATTTACTTAGTGGTGCATCGAGTAGAGGGAATGACACCTGGGTTATATAAAGGTACGTATCTGGTTAAAGCAGGTAATTTTAGTGAAAAGACAGGTTACTTATGTATTAATCAGGCTATTGCTAGAGATAGCGCTGTAACTTTATTTTTTGTGTCAGATTATTTAAACTATCAAACTGCTATGCAAATAGCTGGTTTTCTTGGACAGAGACTTTATTTAACTAGTAATTATTTGGGAATTAGCTGTAGTGGAATAGGTGCTTATTATGACGACGAAACCCAGGAATTATTAGACACAAATAAAGATGTACTTTATGGAATGGTAATTGGAAGATAAGTAGGAAGCTAAAGAGATATGCCTAGAAAGATGTATTACTTAAATGGTGATGACTCACATCCTATACAACCGACATCAGCAGATATTATACTGCGGCAGCAACTAGAGTATTCTATTAGTAGATACTTTTATGAAGCGTGCGATCGCAATATTCAAAATCTGCTGTCTGATTGCCGGTGGTATGTCACAACCCACGCCAATGCTCTGACATTGGTAATTGAATGTCCCGATCAAGTTATTAATTGGCGTGTTTTACAAAAAATTGTGCCAATGGGGACATTGCTATATGGAATTGTTAACAGTGCTAAAATCCGTGTTTGTCCGCCAGAAAGTCAAGGTATACCTTTTGAAATGAGGGTAGATGAACTTTCTGTTTATCGGGATTGGGCGTGATTCGATTTTGGATTTTGTATTAGTTAATATTCTGTTTGATAAGTGCAGCTACCTCTTCAAAAACCAAATCAGCAGAATGTTTGACAACAAGACTTAATTCCAGCCCCAAAGCAAGATTTGCAGCCTCAATTAAATAAACTGTGACATCTTCAGGAAAGTCATTTTGAAAGATTTTCCGTCCGGCGGCTAAAGCATTATCCCAACGAAAATCGTGCAAGTTATAACTAGGTTCTGGCAAAGCTTCCAGTTCTTTTCCTGGAACTTTAAACACAGCACCCGGTTCAGAACCAGTTGAACTTGCATCAATAATTACTAATTGTTTACTACCTCTAGCTTGAAACATTACTTCCATCCCTGCGGTGCCACAGTCATAAACACGCACATGAGGATGAGGGTTTTCAGCTAGATATTTTTGTAAGCGTTGGGCAATGATTACGCCTACAGCGTCGTCACTGCGATTGAGATTTCCGCAACCAATAATAGTTAGCATTTTTTGTACGCCAATGTCTTCAGCCGTCACTAGCGCGATCGCATAAAGTACAATAAGTCAAAGCAATTCTTTACTTTTGTCAAGCGTATGGATACTTTGACTACAAATAGACAGACATTAATTAAGGCAATTAATGCTCTCCCAGATGAAAAATTAATTGAGCTAGCAAGCTTTGTTGAATATCTTCAATATAAATCGACAAGGCAAAAAGAAGTAAACAATCATGGGTCTTCTTTTCTAATGTCTATTGCAGGATTAGGAGCTTCTGTGGAAACTGATGTCTCAGAACAAGATGAAGATATATTAAAAAACGAGATTGATTCTGTACGTGGTTGGGGTCTTAAAGTAGATGATCGTACATGACAGCAATCCTGGATACAAGTTTCTTATTTGCACTTACTGATAAGAGCGACCGCAATCACTCTCGTGTTTTTAATGTCGCAAAGACTTTGAGTGAACAATTAATTTTGCCAACCTCTGTCCTTCCTGAAGTTTGTTACCTAATTTCGTCTAGACTGGGACATCAAGTAATGCGTCATTTTTTGGTTGAACTTGCAGCTAGCGATATTCGACTGGAATCAATTTACTTTGAAGATTTAGAGCGAATTAATGAAATTCTCGAAGAGTACGCTGATAGTCAGCTTAATTTTACGGATGCAACGATTATTGCACTTGCAGAGAGAGACAACATCACTCGTATCTTGACGCTTGACCGTCGTGACTTTGGTTTGGTCCGTCCGAGACACTGTGATTATTTCGAGTTATTGCCATAATCTGCAAAATAGGAGGCTCTGACTTATGAGACAGACAAAGCCTCTGAAAAATAATTTATCAGAAGGAAACTATAAAGCTACACCATGTTTCTTGGCAAGTTCAGTCAGTTTCTCATACTGATGTTGTGATGCTTGAGTTAATATCTCTTCAGCCTGTTCTTTAGTACTTCCCTCTTTAGGAATTAAATACTTGACATAAAGAGATACAAAATCAGCCGCGATCGCTAAACCAGATAAAGCGTGTTTGTCAGCTTCCTTGCCAGCGATCGCAGCTACTAAACCAGCTTTAATTGGGTCTGGTTTAACTTTCATGAACTGCTCGACAAGTTTAGGAACGTAGTCTTCTGGTGGCAAATTATCTAACTTACTTCTATCTGGAGTAAAGTTACATTCTGCGGCTTTTGCCTGTTCTAAAACACACCATTCTATGTATTCTTGCAATGCTGCATCAGGAACGCGAGGAAGATAATTATGTAGCGCTAAATCAGACACAAGCTTACCGTGTAAATTGCTGTTTTATGCAAGTGCATTAACGCAAGCCTAACGCACTGTTTCTATAAGTTTTAGTGTGGTACGCTACGAGTTTTGAATATAAGGCATTGGGAATAGTCCATTAGTTATCACCACATTTTTACTAAGTTAAAAGAGTTGGTGCGACAATCGCATTTTTGGTGTTGTCTATTTGTGTAAATAAGGGCAAACTATAAGATAAGTATAAATATATGATTTGTTCATGAAACTTGCTTTGCATAAAGGGCAACTAACCATCTGGAAGGACGATCGCGGGTTTGGTTTCATACAACCGATGGGAGTCAAGAAGTCTTTCTACACATTACAGCATTGAAAGACATTAACCGTCGTCCCCAAGTTGGTGATTTCATTTGTTATCAATTAACAGTTAGTAAAGATGGCAAAGTACGCGCTTGCAATGCTTATATCGAAGGATTTATGTCAAAATCGTCATCTTATAACGCACTAAAGAAGTCTATATCCAGAACTGTAGACAAATCTACATCATTACCATGCATCTGTGCGAATTTATGGGTGGTTGGTTAGGTGGATTTGTTGCTCAACAGAAACTACGTCACAAAAGCAGCAAAGTTTCTTATCAAGTTGTATTTTGGGTGATAGCAATTCTTCACATTGTATTTTGGTTAGATTGGCTATTTTTTGGTAAAACGCTGATAAATCTGTTTTTCGGTATTGCTTCTAGAGGATAATTGAATCAAGTCATAGTCTGTAAACTAAGTTTAATCTGGTTGTCGGCAGGGGCGATCGCTCTTGTTGGTGGTATAAACAGTTAACGTCGCTAACACCACTGGCTTATTAAGGTGGTGGATGACGGCCTAGTAGTTCCTCTTCTGCCCGAATCGCCAGCATAATCGCACGATTCATGTTGAGTGCATTAATGGTTGCTCGTCCTGTAGCTGTTAATCCAAAAACTTCTACACCATTCCATTGAAAATGTTCTTTCCATACTTGTTGACGAGGGTGGAAGATTGGTACTTTTTCTCCTGTTTCTGAATCTTCAACCATTTGTCTGGCAGCCTTACGTAGTGAACAGGACACGCAGGCAAGTGCCAAATTATTTGCTGTTGTTGTACCACCTGCTACCACAGGAATGATGTGATCGATATGAAATGTAGCTGCTTGACCTGCTTGGGATAAACTGCAATATTCACAGCGATCAGCTGCTCTTTGAATGATCAATCGACGTAAAGCGATTGAAATCTTTACCATTTATCCCTGCTGCATCAGACGTTGAGAGCGCAAGTGCAGCAGAGATAAAAATTCTGCTAACTCAACCAGCCCTTCTGCTTCTCGTCGTTCTGCAAGGGGGAGCGCTTCGCCTGCATCTTGACGATCCAGCAGAAATTGCAAACGCTCTTGGACAGCTTCAGGAAGTTGAAAGTGAGTCAGTTCAAGAGGTATTTCAATAATTTCAGCCATACAAAGTATGTTTAGCAAAATTGCAACTACTTGTAGAGCTAGTGTAACTCAATGTGCGTTGTGGTAGGCGATCTGATATTTTGAGAATTAAGCAGTCCGAAAACGTGCCAACTCTTCACCAGTCTTAGCATCATGGGCGTGAACTGTACACACCAAACATGAATCAAAAGATCGCGCCACATGACCAACTTCTACCGGATCGCTAGAATCGTAAATGGGTGTCCCAATTAACGCTTCTTCAATGGGGCCACGAATTCCTTCACCGTCACGAGGGCCAATATTCCAAGTGCCTGGGGCAATAACTTGGTAGTTTTTAATCTTACCGCCCTCTATTTCCACCCAGTGAGATAAGGAACCCCGTGCTGCTTCCGTTGCACCCCAACCCTTGCCATCTTTTTCTTTGGGTTTGATATACCAAGGATCGTTTAATTTGAATTCGCGCAAACAGTGTTCAGCTTGCCGATATAACTTGACAAGTTCGTGAACTCGTGCTAGCTGACGCACATGAATACTAGCACCACCCATTCGTTTGAAGACATCGAGGATGAAGGGGTCGTAATGTTGCCAAGATTCGCCATGTTGACCACCAGCGACTAATTGCCGCGCTAAAGGGCCAGTTTCCAAACGTCCGAAGTCTTTGTGCAGGACTGCACTCGACCAAGAATAGGCGTTATCGAAGTCTTTTGTATTAATTGCAGTGGGTTTAGTGGTGCGATCGCTAGGGTGAATATCTTCTGTCCCTTCATCGTACCAGGAGTGAGTTGTATTCTCGCGGATAAATGACTGATCCATTAAGGTGTGAGTGTCTGCGAAGCTGTCATACACTCCACTTTTCATAATCATCGCCGCATTTCGTCCTTCGATAGTCGGCTTTTGGTATTTATCTTCATGGGCTAAATATCCCCAAGTGACATATTTACCAACACCAGCGCCATATCTATCTAGACCGATGTCTAAACCCATCCGCCAATAAAAACCTAAGTCGGAATCTCGATGATTTCGGTCTTCATCTAACCAATCTCTAAAGTCATCATAAGTTTGGATTTGTTCGTAGCGTTCTAATGAACAACCCAACCACACTGGTTCTAACCAATTGGTGCGGAAGTATTCGAGAATCGCCCAAGCACGAGTAATGTCTGTTAAGGTTGGGGCGCACATCACGCCACCAGGCACCATATAACTGCTGTGGCAACTGGTGATATGCTAAAAATGTTCCTGAGCAACTTATTGCATAAAGTAATTTTGCTCGGCAATAACATTTTATTTTCACCATTTCAGCTTATAAATAAGGGAATATTTAGGGAATGAGCGGGCAAAATCAAAACCAGGGTAATTGCGATCGCCACAATTTCATATCGCAGACATATCCCCCATCTACATGTGAGGATGCAAACGCAGACTCAAGGGATTTGTTCGCCGATATTTTTGCAGATTTTGAGCCGCACAACACCACAGACGGTAGCTACAAAGGAACAATGGCGAAAATTAAAGCAACAGAACTACAGTATCAAGCAGTTTTTGAGCAGAAGTTAGTCGAAGCCAATACTAATTTAAAAAGGGATAGAATTAGAGTTAGCATTAAACAAACTGGCAATTCTCTACAGTTACGAGCTACCCTACCGTTAAAACCAGGCGATTGCAGCTTAGGTAAGGAAAAAAAGCAGTATGACTTGTCTCTAGGGATACCAGCAAATTTAGAGGGACTGAAAACTGCGATCGAGGAAAGTTACGAGTTGGGTAAATTAATCGCTCGCCATACTTTCGAGTGGAATGAGAAGTATTTAGGAATTAAATCTAGAGAGAAGCAAGAGATAAAAACTATTGGGGAATTATTAGATACATTTGATGAAAAATATTATCAAACCCGGCAGAAAACTATAACTAGTCAAAATACTTTTGCTAACTATATATCCGTTATTAAAAGAAACTTTCCTTTAACAACTTTGTCAACAAAAAATCATTTTGAGGAAATTATTAATTCATTTCAGGGAAATAAAAAAAATGAATTAATTGCGGTAAGTTCTGTTTTTATTAAAACCTTTCAGTTGGGATTTATACTTGATGTGACACGGGATCATGTCACTCCTGCCCATCGAGAAATACCTGAAAATGATAAAATAGTATCTTCTTTTGACCTATTTGAAAAATTCGCCCTCAATCGCAAAAATACAAATATCACTGATGAAATAGACACCTGGGAAATGTGGCGTTGGGTATATGGAATGTTGGCAACCTTTGGGTTAAGGCCAAGGGAATTATTTGTCGAACCAGATATTAATTGGTGGATGTGTCCCCAAAATATAGACCATACTTGGAAAGTCAATAAAAATACAAAAACTGGATATCGAGAAGTTATACCCTTTGTACCAGAATGGATAGAATTATTTGATTTACAAAATCCCAAACCATTAAATATTTTAGAAAAAAAGGTGACAAAAATTGCATCTGTGCAAAATATTAATTGGATGCGGAGAGATATATCCAGATGGTTTAAAAAAGTGGGAATTGAGTTTCAACCCTACGATTTGCGTCATGCTTGCGCCATTCGAGCGCATCTTCAGGGAATACCTATTAAAGCCGCAGCAGACAATTTAGGTCATACTGTTGATGAACATACAAAAACCTACCAGCGTTGGTTTGGCATTGAAAACCGGAAAAAAGCCTTTGGTGAGGTAATTAGTCAAAAGTCATTAATTGAATTGCAGAAAAATGAAATATTGGCGCTACGGATGGAGAATGAAAGGTTAAAGTTGGAAGCTGAAAAGTGGAAATTCTCGGAAAATGCCTAAAAATCCAGAGGACTGCAAACAGCTTTACCACCACAGTTAAGAACGTGAGTATCAATCATAATAGTTTTGACATGGTGAAGGGTGTTTTTGTAGATTATCGGGGTGTGGAGAAAAGCCATTTTAAGCTTATCTGTAGGTGTATGTGCTATAAATTGGTAAAGATTCAGAATTAATGAGGTCACTATCAAGATGGAATTATCTGTACTAGCTTTACAAGCGGTAAACATTTCGCTGTGGGCGATCGACAAAGTTTCAGGCGGTGCTTTGGAAAAAGCTGGGGCAGATGTTTTAGGCTTCTTAGCAAAAAGATTTCAAGGCAAACTCCAAATCGATAAGTCTGAGTCAAAACTCTTAGAAGCCGCAATTCTCAGTGAAGCCGAATGGGACAGTAAGTTTCAAGAGGATCTCGAAAGGTTAGTAACTCATTATCAACAAATTCAAAATTCTTCCCATGTTTCTCAAAGTACTGAATCAGGGGTCAACATCAATGTTGATAAGAATCCAGGAACAGTCGTAGGGCAGCAATTTTTTCGTTAACCAGTTTTTTGATCTCAAAAGTTCCGATTTAGAATCTAATAGGAATCTACTGAAGAAGCTCTTTAATTACATTAAGGTAGCTGCATTTTTGCTATGTTCAGTTTTATTTTGGATTTTATTTGGCTGGTTAGCTGACTATTCATTCCCATTTGGTCAATCATTAGAACTATTTCTTTCGTGTTTCACGGGTACTGTTGCAGCGAAGATCAATGGTTTACAGCAGCAATTACAGAGAACAGATGTAATTTCTCAGCCCGACAATGCACAGCAAGTTCAAAAGCTGAATAAACTTGAGTCTCAAGTATGGTTGTATAAAGGTGTATTAGAACGCCTTGGTACAGACCCTTCTGCAAATCATGAAAAAATCGCTAAGACGCTTGAAGCATTGGAGTATAAAAGAAGCGAAATCCTACAAGAACTTGAGCCTCGAAGACCTCGAAGTTATCGTGTTTTAGTAGAAATACAGGATTCTGTTCGTAATTTTCTGGCTAGTCAAGCAGAGAAAGATTATGAGCAAATTCAGAAGGTTGTGACTAATCTGATTCTTTTTATTAGAAGCAGGCAACCGTCGCAAATTATCCTTTCTGAAGCAATTACGAAATTAGCTTCGGAAATAGCACAAAGTAGTAATCAAATCAGTCCTTATCGTCTTCGTCTTGCTTATAGAATCGATGAATTATTAAAAGTTTTATCAGCAAAATTAGTTTTAAATTCTAATAACCCTATGACTAACGGGAATTATCAATCGCTTGTTAATGAGCTACATTCCCGCATTAATCTCTTGTCTCAAGAATTTAACAATTTACTTAGAGTTAAGCAAGAAGATAAAAATGAATTAAATAGACGTACAGAAGAGATTTCAAACCTCACAAAAAATATTTCTGATCTTCATAAAGATATATCAAATCGTGATGCAGATATAGCCGCTTTGCGAAGCAATATTCAAAATATTACGGAATCAGTTCAAGAAAAACAAATCCAGATAAATGATCTCCAAAATTCAATTCGCAACTTGAAAAGAGACATTCAAAGTTCAGCCGATTTTAATCATAAGAAGCAAGATCAGATTGATCAATTACAGAACCAAATATCTCAGTTAAATCAGAAAAAATCAAGCTTGCAAAAAAGAATTGAAGATATCTCTACTTATGCTCAAAACAAAGAATCCGAAGTTGAGAATTTGCAGAATGAAATATCTCAACTCAATTCTCAAAAGCTAGAACTACAGAGACAAAATCAAGTTTTATACCAACATTATCAGCGTCAGCAAGGTGAAATATCTAGCCTAAATCAGAGGCTAGAAGAGCTTTCTAGCGCTAACACAGTGATATCTCAAAAATCTACACCACAACCAAATACCAGGACAACTGCAACTCAAGAAAAAATTTCAGAAGCAGAATATCAAAGAATTACTAATCAAAATGAGTATGAATATGTAAGTGGTTATCCTAACAGTCGAAGCGGAAAATGGGTAGCTCCATACTATAGGCGCAAAAGAAATCGTTAGAGCAAAGCCTATCAGCCTAACAATCCCAGTTGGTTGCTTTGCTGATCTATCAGCGGGTGAATGAGGTCGTTAAACATCTTTGAGAAAAGCGATCGCTCAATATCCAAATAAATCAATACTTCTATACATAAGCTGAACTGTAATTATTTAAACTCAGATATTGTTATTTGCGTATTTATATTGAGAAAAACCGCGCTTTATACTTCAATACAAAGAAAATAATTATACTTAACCACTTACCTTGTACTGCGTTAACTGCGCTAGGTTAAAATGAAAGGGCAAGCAATGATGAATTTTCATCTTCATAAAATAATTTGATCGTGCTGAACTCCCGACGCAGTAAATTTTCAACTTGTAAGGTAGAACAGTTTCCAAGTCTAAGCCAGATGACTTTTGGGGGATTTCCAAACACTAAACTCAGATCGTGCATATCAGCATCTTTCGAGACGATTATCAAATCATTATCTTTTGCATAATTCCAAACTATGGGAGCATCTCACCTTTGCAAAAATATCAGGTAGTAAGCTGACCATTGAGATAAGCAGATCGAAGTTGTAGCATCCGAGGTACGTTTTCTAATTTCCACTGTGCGCCGGAAATTTTTAAACGTTTACCAATCTGTTTCACAGCTGATTCCACAGCGCCAGAACCAATAGAACATAAACCTTCAGTAGAAAAATACTCGTAGTTAACTATTCGTCCTGAATGCTTTTTAAGATAGCTGATAAAATTTTGTGCAGGCTTTTTTTTCAAATCAACAAATAGTGCGATCGCTAAATCTAGCTGACC
>NZ_WBKL01000017.1:0-16574 GCF_015714705.1 Nostoc sp. NZL
GCTTTAGGAGAAAAGCAAAAAGCACTCGAATTTTACAACCAAGCTCTTCTCCTTAGGCGTGCTGTGGGCGATCGCGCAGGTGAAGCTACTACACTCAATAATATCGGTGCAGTCTACTCCGCTTTAGGAGAAAAGCAAAAAGCACTCGAATTTTACAACCAAGCTCTGCCCCTATATCGTGCTGTGGGCGATCGCGCAGGTGAAGCTACTACACTCAATAATATCGGTCGAGTCTACTCCGCTTTAGGAGAAAAGCAAAAAGCACTCAAATTTTACAACCAAGCTCTTCTCCTATGGCGTGCTGTGGGCGATCGCTTTGGTGAGGCTATCATCTTGGGTAATATTAGTGTAATCTTCCAAAGTACAAATCGACCAACTGAAGCCATTACTAATTTAGAGCAATCTCTCAAACTCAGCTTAGAAATGCGCCGGGGTTTGCAACGAGAAAATCGTCAAAAGTTTTTACAGGAAAAGGATGTATATGCTACTGCTTTAGTTGATATTCTCATTAACGAAAAGAAATACGCTCAAGCTTTTGAATGGGTTAACCTATTCACCACAGCCGACCTTGCTGATTATACTCGCCTCATTAATGCCAAAGTTGCCAATCCAGAAGCACAGCAGAGCCTTGATGAGTGGAGTAAAAAAAATCAGCAATTGGAAGCACTGCGACAACAACTGCAAAGCGATCAATCCGAAAGCCTACCCCAACAAATTCGGCAATTAGAAGTAGAAGTTTACTCAGATGCAGAAAATATCTCTCGCCGTTTTCCTGAAGTGGCAGAACTATTTGAAACTACACCCATAGATATTAAAAATCTTACATCCTCCATACCCGCAGGAACGGTCGTAGTTCAACCTGTCTTGCTGACTAATGTGAGAGATATGCCCAACAATATTGCCTTTTTTATCTTCACAAAAGGCGAGTTGAGCGTTATTAAAAAATCTATTAAACCTACTGAATTTAATAAACTTATCACTCAATACTTGAAACAGGTACAAAATGACACTGATGCTAGCTACGCTGAAACTGGCGGCGAACTTTATGATATTCTTATTCGTCCTATAGAAGACAAAATTAAGGCTTTATCACCTAAACAACTGAGTATTATTGCTACTGGTAAACTGCGCCATTTACCTTTTGAGACTCTTTACGACAGTAAAACTAACCAATTTATAATTGAAAAATATCCTGTAAACTATCTCACTCGCGTTTCCAATAATTCCCTAAAATCTCTAGATGTACAAAATTCCGTATCCCGCAAACCACAAGCTGTTTTAGCATTTGGTAATCCAGTACCCAGTGACCCACAAAATCTCCCAGGTGCAGAGGTAGAAGTTAGAAATATTAAGGAAATATTCCCAGACAGTGAATTTTATATCAATAAAGAAGCTACCTTAGAAAGGTTTAAATCCCAAGCATTGCGTTTTTCATTTTTGCACTTAGCAACTCACGGCTGTTTTCAAACTGAAGATTGTCAAAAAGTCAATTTAAAAAATAATACGTTACTATTTGCTGATGAAGCTTTAAACATTGCTAATGCTGCTCTTTTAGGTTTACAAGGCACACAATTGATTACTCTTAGTGCCTGTCAAACTGCTGTAGACACTAATGTTAATGGTGAAGGTATTGCAGGAGTTGCTTATATATTTGAACGGGCTGGTGCTAAGGCTGTGATGGCAAGTTTGTGGGCGGTTGAGGATGAAGCAACTCAAGAATTGATGGTTGATTTTTATCAGAATCTCAAGCTTGGTATGACGAAAGGGGAAGCTTTGCAAAAAGCTAAGTTGAAGCTAATTGCAGACCATCGCCATCCTTTTTATTGGTCGCCATTTGTGCTGATTGGCGATGCACGGTAAAGTAATTCGTAATTCGTAATTAAAGCTAGCTAGTAGGTTGGGTTGAGGAACGAAACCCAACATCATCAAGACTTGTTTGGGTTTCACTTCGTTCAACCCAAACTACAATTATTTTTGCTACAAACAGATTCACTTACAGCAATTTATCTGGTGTAATTGGCAAATCACGAATCCGCTTACCTGTGGCATGATAAACTGCGTTAGATATGGCAGCTGCTACCCCAACAATGGGAAGTTCCCCCAGGCTTTTGGTTCCTAGTGCATTCACAAAGGGATCGTGTTCTTCAATAAATTGCACTTCCATATTTGGGATATCTGCATGAACCGGAATCAGGTAATCTGAAAGGTTAGCACCAACTATTCTGCCCTGATTTGTATCCATGACGGTTTTCTCCATCAGCGCCATACCAATTCCCCATGTAATCCCACCAACAACTTGACTCCGCGCTGTCTTGAAGTTGAGAATTCGCCCTGCACTATAAACGCCTACGCATCGTCTAACTTTGATTTCTCCCAATAATTCATCAACTGCAACTTCGACAAATATCGCACCATAAGAGTGTTTGGAATACTTTTTGCTTTCTGAGTCTGGTGAAGATTCCTCTGTGACTTCTAAACTCTCTAACCCGTGACGATGCAAAATATCGGTGTAGCTGTCTCGCTTCGATGGATCTTGTTTTAAAAATATTTGCCCTGACTCAACGCTAATATCTTCTGCTTGAGATCCATAAAGCAGAGAATTTGCATCTCCGATCGCCATTTGAATTATTCTATCCCGTGCAGCGATCGCTGCTTTATGTACCGCCGGGGAAACACTAGCAACTGTAATTGAGTTCCCTGCAATCGGCGCTTTAGGAAGATTGCTATCACCTAGTTCAAACTGCACTGGTAAACCTAATACTTCAGAGGCTACCTGCGTCATCACTGTATAAGTACCAGTCCCGATGTCTTGAGTACCAGTTTGTACTTTCACTTCTCCACTGGCAAAAATTTCTACCTTGACTGATGCAGTTCCAACGTTGGTGGGAAATGTCGCACTTGCCATTCCCCAACCAATCAGGAAATAATCATCTTGCATGGAACGGGGAACTGGGTTACGTTGTGACCAACCAAAAATTTCTGCCCCTTTTTGGTAACATTCTTTTAGGGATTTACTTGACCAAGGTAATTCTTTATGGGGATCTATATCTGCATGATTTCTGAGTCTTAGTTCAATCGGGTCAATATTTAAAGCATAAGCCAGTTCATCCATTGCCGATTCTAGGGCAAACATTCCCGTCGCTTCTCCCGGCCCGCGCATAAAGGTTGGTGTGCCGATGTTGATGCGTGCTAAACGGTATTTTACTTCCAAATTTGGACAGGCATACATCATCGTTGTTGCTGCACCCACAGGTTCTACAAAGTCATCAAATAATGATGTTAAGGATGAGCCAATGTGATTAATGACGGTTAGCTTACCTTCTTTGGTTGCACCTAGCGTTAGGTGTTGTTCGGTTTGGGATCTGTGGCCGCAAGCAGTGTACATTTGCGATCGCGTTAGCACAACTTTCACAGGGCGTTTTACTTGACGAGCTGCGATCGCAGCTAAGATTGTATGCGATCGCAGCAGCGCCTTACAACCAAATCCCCCGCCTAAATATTTAGAGATGACGCGGACATTTTCTTGGGGAATATTCAGCACAGATGCGATCGCTCTTTGGGTTGCAGAAATGCCTTGAGTGGTTTCATACAGCGTCAAGTTATCCCCTTCCCATACTGCGATCGTTGCAGAAGGTTCTAGGGGATTATGATGTTCCATTGGTGTGGTATAAACTTGCTCTACCAGCACATCTGCTTGAGCTTTACCCGATTCAACGTTCCCTCTGGTGATTTTACCCGGCATGATGCCAAAAAATATTGATTCGGGTTCAAATATTTCTGCGTCTGCCACCGTGACTGTAGGCGGTGCTTCTTCGTAGATAATTTTTACCTTAGAGGCGGCGGTTTCGGCTTGTTCTAAAGTTTGGGCAATTACAATCCCCAAATGTTGACCATCGTAGTAAATATTATGGTCTTTTTCGGTTGACTGAGGCTGTGGA
This sequence comes from Nostoc sp. NZL, assembly GCF_015714705.1. Taxonomy (NCBI): domain Bacteria; kingdom Bacillati; phylum Cyanobacteriota; class Cyanophyceae; order Nostocales; family Nostocaceae; genus Nostoc; species Nostoc sp. NZL. Next base: position 3,939 of record NZ_WBKL01000017.1, read on the forward strand.
GGCCCAAAGAAGGGTATTTTTACCAGAGATGGAGTTTGTTGATAAGTAATGATATCTATCACACCAGGGGTGATTGCGGCGGCGGATGTGTCTATTTGGATAATTTTACCGCTGGCGATCGCGCTTTGAAAAATCACTCCATAAGTTAAATTCTCTATTGGCACATCGGCTGTGTAAGATGCTTTTCCGGTAACTTTCAGCCTACCATCAACGCGATCGAGTGGTTTACCGATAATTTTATTCATGATTTTCCTCCCACAACTGAAAGCGTACGTACCAAAGCGCGTTTGACTAATTCAATTTTGAATTCATTGTGTGTTTGCGGTTTCGCTTCTTTGATAGCTACTGCGGCTGCATCTTTAAACGTGGCTTCATTGATTGCTTTATTTTGGAGAAATTCTTCAGCTTCCCATGCACGCCAAGGTTTGGGTGCTACTCCCCCAAAAGCGATGCGTGCTGATTTAATCATGTCTTGTTCTATGTCTAAAGCAACAGCTACGGAAACTAGAGCAAATTCATAACTAGCTCGATCTCTGACTTTTAAATAATAGGACTTATATGCAGAATCTGGAATTTCAATGGCAACAATTAATTCTCCAGGCTGTAATAGAGTTTCTTTTTCTGGTGTCTCACCTGGTAAAAGATAAAAATCATGAATTGAAATTCGATGTTCTTTTTCTACTCCTTGGATGCAAATCACCGCATCTAACGCCGTCAAGGCTACAGCTAAATCTGAGGGATGCACAGCAATACAATGTTCACTTCCCCCAAAAATAGAATGCATTCGATTGTAGCCTGTAATTGCCGAACAACCTATACCGGGAGTGCGTTTATTACAAGGAAAAACCGGATCGCGAAAGTAACCACAGCGGACTCGTTGCATTAAATTACCGCCTACTGTTGCCATATTTCGCAGTTGCGGTGAAGAACTTTGTAACAATGCTTGGCTAATTACTGGATAACGTTCCTGAATTTTGGGATGAAAAGCTACATCACTCATTCGAGAGACTGCACCAATGCGGATTCCATTAGCGTGATATTCAATATCTGCTAAAGGCAAACTATTAATATCAATTAATATATTCGCTGTTTGAACTCCATCCTTCATCAATCCGAGTAAATCTGTGCCACCTGCAATAAATGCAGCAGTTTGGTCTTGATTAACTGTTGCGATCGCAGCCTCTTGTGAGGTAACTTTAGCATAACTAAATGGCTGCATCTTCCATTTCCTCTAGCACATCTTGAATCGCCGCAATAATATTAGGATATGCTCCACAACGGCAAAGGTTTCCACTCATTTTTTCTCTAATTTCTGCCTCAGTTTTTGGCGGTTCTTCTAATATCATCCCTACGGCTGAGACAATTTGACCCGATGTGCAGTAACCACATTGAAAAGCATCATGGGTGATAAAGGCTGTTTGCATCGGGTGGAGTTTACCATCTTGCGCTAATCCCTCAATTGTGGTAATTTCAGTGCCAATATGCATGACTGCTAGAGTCATACAAGAGTTAATTCGCCGATTATTAACTAATACAGTACAAGCGCCACATTCACCGCGATCGCAAGCTTTTTTAGTACCCATCAAACCTAGCTTTTCCCTCAGTGCATCAAGTAAAGTGATCCGAGGTTCTAGCTTCACCAAGTAAGACACATTATTGACATTCAATGAGAATTCTACTTCCTCTGAACCCAATATTTTCAATTCTTGGGTAAGAGAGTTTGAAGCTATTGAAGCTAAGGAATTTTCTTCCATGTTTTATGCAGATAATAATTACATCATTAGTTTCAGGAAAACAGTGCTGAGTTCCAAATGAGAATTCTTACTCGGTACTCAGCACTGCTTCTATGATGATCGTGTTCAAGTAAAGAGTCTAGTCCCGCACGGCGTAAATAAGCCACCCCTTAGGGTTCGCAGTCGCTCATCGGGAAAACCCCTAAGTCCGCGCTGTATCACCATTTTAAATGTCTGAAACCCTTTCAAACAATTAATTACGAATTACGAATTACGAATTACGAATTACGAATTACGAATTACGCCTTGCGTTACTAGATAGGCAATTTAGAGGTTTTTTTGGTAATATTCCTCTATTGCACCTACAGCTTTTAATAATGGTGAATCTAACGGCTCAATCCAATCTGCTACTCCACGAGCTAAACCAAGAGTTGAAGTTCCTCCTGATGGTTCCAGCTTCCCATTCAGTGTCTTGCTTTTAATAGATTGCAGGGCACTGATCACGTTATTTAAACGTGCTGAAGACTCAGATTTTTTGTCTTTAAGCATCTGTTCGGTAATATCAGACGCTTGGTCAATCAGCTTGATAAATTCTTCTGTCTTAGTTTTCATGAATTTTACGGACAACTAAAAGGTTCCACGACCATATTTTCTCCCTCAGACCATTTAATATTTGGATCTTTTGAATCTTGAATAAATGTCTGTTGAGCACCACCTGGATAGCATTCTGTAGGTACTTGAGGGGCAACAATTCCTTGATAAGTTATCATTCCTGCTGGTAAAGTTATTGTTTGTATCATAGTGGCTTGATTGCCCCATACTTGATTGAGAGCTAGATTCTTGATTACTTCTACATTTGTTTTATATTTGTCAGTTGTTAAATACCTGCCGTATTTATTTCCACTGTTACTATAGTAGCGATAAAAAGTCTGAGGCTGTTCTAGTTTTACTTCCTGACATTTAGAATCTAAGAAAGTAACGGCAATCTCAGATGGCAGAGGACATGAAGAGTTAACCTCTTGGGCAAAAACTTGTGGTGGATTTACAAGACGCGGCAATGAACTGACTGAAAAACTCAGAAGGCTTAAACCAATATATACGGAAGCTGACTTAAAATTCATACAAACTCTTCTTCACAATCTTTTATGAATATGAAAATGATACAGCAAGCTTATTTTCATTACAGGAAGTTTATGAAATTTAAAAATCAAATTTAGGGAATCTATCGCTAAAATCGACTTAAAGGTGTTTATTAGTATTTGTCGGCTTGGCAGAAAATTGTGAAGTGTGCAGTTTTTGTTACCACTAGCAACCGCAAAGCTGATGACTCATGAGAACACTAATTCAGAATTGATTCTTCAGGAAGATTGACTAAAAAAGCATTCAGGAGCCAGAATTAATGATTGTGAGTCTGGCTCAAATGTAAGCCTGCCTTGAGATATAAAGGAAGTGCATGTATTTGTGGAGATATTCTGACTTCTATGAACACAAATCTAACTCAGAAATTATCCAAACCCATAGTAGAGAAAGTTGCCATTGTCGGTGCTGGCCCAGGCGGTTTAGCTGCTGCGATCGCACTGAGAAGCCAAGGTATTAATGTTCAAGTATACGAAAAAGCCCAAGAATTTCGTCCGGCTGGAACTGGACTAGGCCTCGCTCCTAATGGCTTGAGTTCCCTAGATGCGATGCCTACGGCGGGCTGTGCCAACGCGCCGGGAATTGTCGAAACCCTTAAAAGTTCAGGGTGCGAGGTTCATCACACGGTTTTAAAGAATATTCAGGGAGAAACACTCCGAACTAACGCAACTAAATACTTGGAGAATTATGGACAGCCATTATTGACTATTTGGTGGTATCGTCTACAGCAAGTCTTAGCATCTAGATTGCCATCTGAGATCATTCACCTGAATCATCGCTGTATTGGCTTTGAGCAAGATGAAAACGGTGTGGAAATTCATTTTGATGGCGAAAAATCGGTATATGCAGATTTGCTGATTGGGGCTGATGGCGTTAACTCTATCATCAGAGAAACTTTATTTGGCGAGGGTAAGCCTAATTATATTGGTAGTATGTGTTGGCGTGCCGTCATCAAGTATCATCACGAGTTATTTAATGACTATGAACTAGTTTTTATCAAAGGCAATCAACAGTTTATGTACCTCCTCAATGTGGGCGGTGGCTATACCAGTTGGATTAGTCGGAAGTTCTCGCCTGAGTATTCCCTTTCCCACAGCGCTGATCAGGTCAAGTCTCGCATTCTCCATGAATTAGCTGATTGGGATCAATCCTTTCGGGCGGTGGTACAAGCAACACCAGCCGAGCAAATTTGGGAAGGGCCGATTTGCGATCGCCCACCCTTAACCCATTGGAGCCAAGGCAGAGTTACTCTCTTAGGTGATGCTGCCCATCCGATGGCACCTGCGATGGGACAGGGAGCCAATACTACTTTTGAAGATGCATATGAACTGCGAGAGTGTTTTTCCCAGTCAGCTAATCTCCAAGAAGCTTTAACTAGTTACGAACAGCGTCGCATTGAACGCACAAAAATCATCCAAGCTCGTAGTGCCTGGGGTGAAATGCGCTACTACGACACTAACAACGTGGCATCTAGTGGGCAGACGCAGGAGCGGCAAATGAGTCTTAATGATGATTTTCACAAATGGCTGTATGATTTTAAGCCGTCTGCAATAAGCTAAATTTTAGTTTGATATCAAGAAAGCTGCTTTTTTAAAGTAAAAACAAAAATCTGGGTAGTTAGCTGAAAAACTTATGGTTAGTGCTAATCTTATCGAGTAATTAAAAATTATAAGATATTAATTGCTTTACGTGTTTAAGTAAACTTTGTCTTTTGATTAAAATCCCTTATTGGTTAATTCAATCTCCATCTTTTAAGAAGACCCGTATATTCTCCACTTTTGAAAACAGAAATTAGCAACTTTGCTAAAATATTTTTGATTACGCACAACCCAAATTATCTGGTTAGCCAGAGCGATCGCAGCAATTCTTGGTGTTCTTTCATTCTCTGGCTGACAACCAGAGAATGAAAGAATACTAACTTGCAGCTAAATTGCCCCAACCGACGTAGGGTAATTTTGCAGCCGTTGCTCGAACTTGGTCAGCATTTGCCACCAACTGACCGCAAGCGTCCCAAGTGCCTGAAATAAATGTGCTTCTTGTCCCTTCACCGATCGCAACTGGGGCAGTGTAATCACCAATTTGCACTTGCAAGGTTTCCAAATTCACTGTCACGGCGGCTTGGGGATTGGCAGCGACTAACTCTTGCAGTTGTTTAACAGTAACAGCATCGGCTGTCAGACAAGGTATGCCCATTGCCACACAGTTACCGAAAAAGATTTCGGCAAAGCTTTCACCGATTAAAGCTTGGATTCCCCATTTTGCGATCGCTTGGGGTGCATGTTCCCGTGATGAACCACAGCCAAAGTTACGGTTAACTATTAAAATATTCGCCCCTTGGTATTGGGGTTGATCAAAGGGATGTTCACCTTTAAGTGCTGTCCGGTCATCAATAAATGCGCCTTCGCCTAACCCATCAAAGGTAACGGCTTTCAAATATCGCGCAGGAATGATGCGATCGGTATCTATATCATTGCCCACTAAGGGTACACCGCGCCCTGAAACTGTTTTAACTTCACTCACCATAATTTTGGTTTTATATAGGGAACGAACCGCAAAGAACGCAAAGGACACAAAGAAAGAAGAAAGAAAAGTTTAAGAGATTTCTCTATGCTAGGAAGTGGAGTTACAGCAACTCACGCACATCAGAGACTTCGCCTTTAATCGCAGCAGTGGCGACCATCGCCGGACTCATTAACAATGTCCGACCGGAAGAGGAACCCTGTCTGCCTTTAAAGTTGCGGTTGGAGGAAGAAGCACTGATTTGTCTTCCTTGCAGTTTATCGGGGTTCATGGCTAGGCACATGGAACATCCCGGTTCACGCCATTCAAATCCAGCTTCCTGAAAGATTTTATCCAATCCTTCAGCTTCTGCTTCTTCCTTCACCCGTTCGGAACCGGGGACAACAAAGGCTTTAATTCCCTCGGCAACGTGGCGACCTTTGGCGATTTTTGCCGCTTCTCGCAAATCACTAATTCTGCCGTTGGTGCAACTACCAATAAAGCAGACATCTATTTTAGTGCCCTTGATGGGTTGACCAGGATATAAATCCATGTAGCGGTAAGCTTCTTCGGCAATAAATCGGTCTTCTTCCAGCAGTTCTTCTGGTTGAGGTACTGACTGGTTGATGCCGATACCTTGACCAGGAGTAATCCCCCAGGTAACAGTAGGAGAAATTTCCGCAGCGTCGAATACTACTACATCATCGTATTGGGCATCAGCATCGCTCTTGATGGAATCCCACCAAGCCACTGCTTTATCCCAATCTGCATCTTTGGGAGCAAAATCTCTGCCTTTGAGGTAATCGTAGGTGACTTGATCGGGATTAACATAGCCGCAACGCGCACCGCCTTCGATCGCCATATTGCAGACAGTCATCCTCTCTTCCATATTCATTTGTTCAAATGTCGTACCTGCAAATTCGTAGCCATAACCCACACCACCTTTCACGCCAAGGGTGCGGATGATATGCAGAATGACATCTTTGGCGTAAACACCAGGGTTGAGAGTGCCGTTAACTTCGATTCTGCGGACTTTCAGTTTGGAGAGAGCGAGGGTTTGGGAAGCGAGAACATCCCGGACTTGGCTAGTACCAATACCAAATGCGATCGCACCAAATGCCCCATGACTAGAAGTGTGACTATCTCCACAAGCGATCGTCATTCCTGGTTGGGTCAGCCCCAGTTCTGGAGCGATGACATGAACTATACCCTGACTACCAGAGCCAATATTGTAAAAAGTTATATTATTTTCTTGACAGTTATTTTCCAGCGCCTGAATCATTTCCTCTGCCAAGCTATCGGCAAAAGGACGCGCCTGGTTTTCTGTTGGCACAATATGATCGACTGTAGCAACAGTCCGCTCTGGAAACAGTACTTTTAGACCCCTCTCGCGTAACATAGCAAAGGCCTGGGGACTGGTGACTTCATGAATTAGGTGAAGCCCGATAAATAGTTGCGTCAGCCCTGAGGGAAGTGTACCAACGGTGTGTAAGTCCCAAACTTTGTCAAACAGGGTACCTTTGCTCATACGTCAATCAATATTTAAGGAGTCCGGTCTTAAATAGTATCAAAAAACAGTCTAGGTTTTTCTACATAGCTTCATATTAGTTACAGCTTTGGGTAAAATAGTGGCGAATTGAGGGGGAAAATTTAAACGCAGAGGGGAGGCAGCGCGTTGCGGGGGTTCCCCCCGTTGTAGCGACTGCCGTCGCGCAGAGGTACGGAGAGAATTCACAATATCTTTGAGGCTGCAAAAGCAAAAATTCTCCGAAATATTCAGACGCAAAGATGTAAATAACTTTATCCTTTTGAATAAGGATATCTAAGACAATACGAGATAATTGCACTACCAGCATTATGCCCATAGATTTACGGGAATTTTATCAGGCTAGCGATCCTAGCAGAACTCTGTTTGTCAACAATAGCTCTGATGGCAAGTATTACATAGATTTTTCTTCGGTACGAGGTGGTGATATTCTGGGCAAGCTGAAGCAGAAAATTACTTTTTTTAAGCCCAACGAACCCACTTGCACTTTATTTACTGGGCATATTGGTTGTGGAAAATCGACAGAACTATTACGGTTACAGGCAGAACTGGAAAAGTTAGGTTTCCATGTGGTCTATTTTGAGTCTAGTGACGACTTGGAAATGACTGATGTTGATATTGCTGATGTGCTGCTAGCGATCGCTCGGCGGGTGAGTCAAAGTCTGGATAAAATTACTCTAGAGTCACCCAACAAGTTTAATGAGTTGTTGCAAGGTGCTTGGAAGGTCTTAAACTCCGAGGTGACGGCGGGGAAACTTAAGGTTCCGGTGCTTGGTGATGTCGGTTTATCGGCAGATAAAGAAAAGTTTTCTCTGTCTGTGGGCATTGGGGAAATCACCGCGAAGATGAAAAATGACCCAACCCTGCGAGAAAAACTCAATCAGTATTTAGCACCGCAAAAAACTAAACTGCTGGAAGCGATTAATCAAGAATTATTGGAACCTGCCGTGGCTAAACTCAAACAGCAGGGTAAAAATGGTCTAGTGGTAATTGTCGATAATCTTGACCGCATAGATAATCGTGTCAAACCTTGGGGTCGTCCGCAGCAGGAATATTTATTTGTCGATCAGGGTGAGTTTTTGACGAAGCTGAATTGTCATCTCATCTACACCATGCCTTTGTCTTTGAAGTTTTCCAATGATTACGGAATGCTGACCCAGCGTTTCCCGGAAGACCCAAAGGTGTTACCAATGGTACCTGTACAATGGTCTGATGGCAGTGTTCATACAGAGGGAATGGCACTCATGCAGCAGATGGTACTAGCTAGAGCTTTTCCTGACATGACACCAGAAGAGCGTTTAAATAAAATTACCGAAATTTTTGATAGTGCTGCTAGCCTAGAGCGTTTATGTAAAATGAGCGGTGGTCATGTGCGGGACGTACTTAGGCTGCTGAATACCTGGATTATGGAAGAGATGAGTCTTCCGCTAACCCGTGAAACCTTCGAGCAAGTTATTCGTTCTCGGCGGAATGAAATCGTGTTGCCAATTTCTGATGATGAGTGGCAATTGTTACGTCATGTCAAGGAAAAGAAAAAGGTGAGTGATGACCAAGGATATCAAAAACTGATTCGCAGTCGCTTTGTCTTTGAATATCGGGATGGTGGCGAGTCTTGGTTTGATGTTAATCCCGTTTTGGCTGAAGCGAGGGAATTAAGTTTGTAGTAAGCACTTTAGTGCTTATTATTCTATGTCTTTGAAAGCACTAAAGTGCTTACTACGAACTAAACACATAAACTTATGACAGACTCGCAACCACCAAAAGATGACCATGTAAACAGCGATGTCTACGACGGGCTACGCCTACGCTCTCTGACACAATTAGCTTGGGCGATCGAATCCTCCGTGGGACAGTTTAAGCTAATTTTGGCACGGTGTAATTATGCTAGCTTGCGCGATCGCTTAATATCCAGATTGCAAGAAATTTGTCAAGTTGAAATTCGTGTCTTGGCAGTGCAGCAATCTAACAGAACTCTTTATACTACCATTCAGGAAGAATTGGGCGAAGAAATACCAGCCTGTGTGATGGTTGTCGGTTTGGAATCAGTGCAGAATTTATCTGTGATGTTAACTTCTGCGAATCAGGTGCGGGAAGAGTTTCGCAAGAATTTTGCTTTTCCCTTAGTGTTGTGGATTGACGATGAAATCTACAAGCAACTAATACAGCTTGCACCAGATTTAGAAAGTTGGGCAACTACGAGAGATTTTGCCATATCAACACAGGAATTAGTAGATTTTATCATTCAAACGGCTAATCAATGGTTTAGTAATAACTTAAAAATTAGCTATCATGAATATTTAAAACTAAAAACTGAATTAGAAACCGCGCAAAGATATCTGCTGAGTAATAAGTACGTTGCTAATTTAGAGGTTGAGGCTAATTTAGTATCTTTATTAGGTTTTGTTAGCCAGATTAACGATATAAATATCGCGCTGGAAAATTATCAAAAAGCTCAGTCAATGTGGCAAAAGCTTAATGACATAAAAAGACAAAATAAAATCTTTTATAATACTGCCTTTTGTTATAACATTAAATGTTTTAGAAATCTAGATATTAATCATTACGATTGGCAAGCTAATCGTAAGTATGCCCAAGAATATATCAAGTTTCTTGTACAATCTCAACGTCCAGATTTAATCGCTGATTCAATCTTTAAATTTGGTTATGTACTGCGGGACTTAAAAGAGTGGCAATCTTTAAAACAACTAGCTGAAATAGCTTTAGAAATACATAAAGCTAACAATCAGCCAGTAGATTTAGCAAAAGATTATGGTTTTTTAGCTGAGGCGGCACTGGCTCAAGAATATTGGCTTGAGGCAAATCAGTTAATTGAGAAAGCTTTAGAAATTTTCTTGCCAGTAATTTCTAGCTTGAAATCCAAAAATATACCAGGATCTTTATCAGAGATAAACGACTTATTCGACTTCGCCAATTCATTGTTCATTCCAAATGATTTTAGTCTCTATATGTTTATAAAAGCGCGTTCTTTATATCATTTAGGACAACCTCACAAAGCAATTACTATATTAGAAGCTTCAATACCTATCAGTGTTCCAGATTGTAATTTAAAACTTTATTTGGATATTGTTAGTTTTTTGCAGCAGCTTTATTTTGAGCAGAAAGAATATATCAAAGCATACAAAACTAAACAGCAACGGCGTTCTATTGAACAGCAATTTGGTTTGCGGGCTTTTATTGGTGCAGGTAGGTTAGAAGCTACAAAAAAGGCATTTGTCGAAACATTGCGCTCAAACTCTCCTCAAGGAAACATTGCCCCAGAAATTGCTGCATCTGGTCGCCTATTAGATGTAGAACGTTTAATTGAACGCATGGGTCGCCCTGATTATAAGTTGATAGTAATTCATGGGCAATCGGGTGTCGGCAAAAGTTCCCTAGTGAATGCGGGACTAATACCAGCTTTAAAGAATAAAGCGATCGGCACTCAAGATTATTTGCCGGTGGTAATGCGCGTTTACACCAACTGGGTGGAAGAGTTGGGGAAGCTTTTGGGAGAAAGTGGGGAATGGGGAATGAGGAATGGGGAGTGGAGAGAGTTAGAACCTCAACTTTCAGCTTCGGAACTCGGAATTTCGACCCCTGAACTCGAAACTTCGACCCCTGAACTCGGAACTTCGACCTCGGAACTCGGAACTTCGACCCCTGAACTCGAAATTTCAGCCTCAGAACCTCAACGTTCGACCTCAGAACTTAAAACTTCGACCTCCAATACTCAAAATCCCCACTCCTCACTCCTAATTCCTAACTCCTCACTCCTAACTCCTAACTCCCTCCTCTCCCAACTCCGCAAAAACGAACAGCACAACCTCCGCACAGTGCTAATTTTTGATCAATTTGAGGAATTTTTCTTTGTTTACACCGAACCAGCACAAAGGAAGCAATTCTTTGAGTTTCTGGGAGAGTGTCTGAATGTTCTATCGGTGAAAGTTATCTTATCGTTGCGGGTAGATTACATCCATTACTTGCTGGAGTGCAATGATTTGTCCAGTCTCAAGATTATTGGCAATGACATTCTCAGTAATAATGTGCTTTACAAGTTGGGGAATTTCTCACCTGCTGATACAAAGTCAATTATTCAGCGTTTAACTGAAAATACTAGTTTTCACTTAGAACCTGCTTTAGTTGAACAACTCGTACTAGATTTAGCCGGAGAATTGGGTGAAGTTCGTCCCATTGAGTTGCAAGTTGTGGGGGCGCAACTGCAAACGGAGAATATTACAACTCTGGCAGAATATCGCCAGCGTGGTACTAAGGGAGAATTGGTTAAGCGTTATTTGGATGAAGTTGTTAATGATTGCGGTGAAGAGAATCAGCAAGCAGCAGACATATTACTCTATTTGCTCACCGATGAAAAAGGAACTCGCCCACTCAAGACTCGTGCTGAGTTAGAACGCGATTTGATGCCGTATTTCTCGGAGATCCCCCCAACCCCCCTTAAAAAGGGGGGCTTTATTCTTTCCACCCCCTTTTTAAGGCGATCGCCGCAGGCGGGGGGATCAAAAACTAGGGCAGAAAAAACTGTTGATATCAGTAAATTAGATTTAGTGTTAAAGATTTTTGTCCAATCCGGCTTAGTGGTTTTACTACCAGAAAACCCCGCCGACCGTTATCAACTGGTACATGACTACATCGCCGCCTTTATCCGCCAGCAACAGGAACCGAAGTTAAAGCAGGTGATGGCGGAACTGGAAAAAGAACGAGAACAAAGAAAACAAAGTGAAGCAAAACTTAATCGTGTTCTCAAACGTGCCCTTTTTAGTTCCATTGCCGCAGGTTTAGGATTTGCTGGATTGGCAGTGCTAACATTCCAGTGGACAGTAGAGGCAAATATTCAGCTAATTAACGCCATCAATAATTCTTCTGAAGCCTTTTTTGCCTCTGGACAACATCCAGATGCTTTAATAAGAGCCTTAAGGGCAAGTAACAAACTCAAGCATACAATTTGGGCACACAACAGAAACGATATCCGAATACAAACTGCGGCAACTTTACAGCAAGCGGTTTATTTAAAGCCAAATGAGCCTAAAGAAAATCGTGCGATCGAGGTGAATACCTTAGAAGGTCATAGTGATAGGGTTAATAGCGTTGTCTACAGCCCGAATGGACAGCAGTTAGCTTCTGCTAGTTATGACAAGACGATCAAAATCTGGGATGTTAGCAGTGGTAAACTCCTCAAAACCCTGACTGGTCATAACGATACAGTCAGAAGCGTCGCTTACAATCCCAATGGAAAACAGTTAGCTTCTGCTAGTTTTGACAAGACGATCAAAATCTGGGATCTCAGCAGTGGTCAACTCCTCAAAACCCTAACTGGTCATAGCGATACAGTCAGAAACATCGCTTATAGCCCCAAGGGGCAACAGTTAGCTTCTGCTAGCGATGACAAGACAATCAAAATCTGGGATCTCAGCAGTGGTAAACTCCTAAAAACCCTTACTGGTCATAGCAGTGCGGTCATTAGCGTCGCCTTTAGCCCCAATGGACAATATTTAGCTTCCGCTAGTAGTGACAAGACCATCAAAATCTGGGATCTCAGCAGTGATAAACCCCTAAAATCGCTGACTGGTCATAGCAGTGGGGTGAATAGTGTCGCCTTTAGCCCCAATGGAAAACAGTTAGCTTCTGCTAGTTTTGACAAGACCATCAAAATCTGGGATCTCAGCAGTGATAAACCCCTAAAATCGCTGACTGGTCATAGCAGTG
>NZ_WBKL01000026.1:0-8751 GCF_015714705.1 Nostoc sp. NZL
GTCGTCGAACAATCCTTAAGGATTCTTTAATTCGCCCAACATATTTTTGAACACCCATGCGTTTAATTTTTTGACCAGATATAGTTGCAGCTGTATAGGCAAGTGAGATTAATAATATTAGGGAAATTAGTCTTTGTCCTGATACATTAGTATCTTCCAAGTTATAACCACCGCTCTTAAAATCTCTAAACATCTCTTCAATATCAAAACGTTGTTTATAAGCAATAATCGCTGAATCTAAATCATCTAAGTTGGTAAGGATAAACCAGCCCTCCTCCGGCGCAACTCCCAAACGTTTATGCTTCCATTTAGCAGCAAGATTAAAGCTAACAAACCCAAGGGATTTTGTATATTTAATGCCTTGGTAAAAGAAGGAAAGACCAGGCGCTAAACCTAAATCTCTTAATTGCAGCCAAATTTCCGGTTCTATTTCTATAAATGCATCTTTTTTTAAGCGTAAACAGAAATATACTTTCTGCTCTGTCAGCCAGAAATCCGCGCTTTATCGAGCAAAATTCACGGTCTCCTAACACTACAGTTTTATAATTATTAAAAAGCGGCAATGCTTTTTTGAATACTGCTTCTTGTTCATCAAAATTGCTTGAACCTAATTTGTCTAATAGCTTAAAATATATTGGGATAGACCTTTTATCCCAAACTACACTAATCATTAACAGATTAATACACCCCCAATTAGTCCGGTCAATTACTAAATAAATAACTTCATTTAAGGGGAAATATATCTCTAACCGGCTTTTAATAATTGGGAACCAAATTTCTTCAATATTTATGTAATTTAAAGACAAAAATCTTTGGACTTTCTTTCTCCTACTTTCAAAAAATATGGGGATAGGTAAAGCAGTAGCCAATGCTTCAATGCTAACAGTTTTAATAGATTGTAATAAATTTATCAGGATCTTTAGTAATAAATATTCTGCACGTCCCAATTCTCGCTTGAGGTTTGTTTCGTAGAATTCTGGTAATATTATCATTAATAGGGCTTATTGCGAATTAATACTCTTTTTCTTTTACCATAAATTGCTACACTACTTGCCATATATCTATTTCAGGGTATTTTGTCTCCCCTCAAGGTGCTAAGGTTGCACTCAAATTACGGTTGATATCGGCTTTAATACCCACTTCAAATTGTCTACCCGTTTCTGGTTCAAAGGGTGAACCATCGCCATTTCGACCTGTGCCAAAGCTGGGTTCCAATGAAGTTGTGTAAGATGCATACAAAGAAATATTTTCTGTTGGTTGATAGACTACTCCTAATCGAGGACTAAAATTACTGTCTGATTGCTCAAATTCTTGTTTTTCTTCACCCAAGTCTCGTTGGCTGCGATTTTGGTCAAAAATGTCAAATCGACCACCTGCTAATAGCTTTAGTCCAGGGAATAACTCGATTTGGTCTTGGAAATAAAAGCCATATTTATCGAGACTGTCTTCACGGAAAAAGTCTACTATCCCTTGTTTGGGATATTCTAAACGGCTATAAACTGGATTAAAAATATTTATGGATGGGTAGGGTGTAAAATCACCAAAAGTTCCATTTTCAGTTATTTTAGTGTATTCAAATCCGAGCAAGAGTTGATGTTTGATGGAACCTGTAGAAAATTTACCAACTACATTTGTCTGACTGGAATAAGCGTTGTCTTTGCGTTCAGAAAAGTATCTTAACCGACTTAATTCACCTGTCTCTTCATCTAAGGAATCGCGTAGAGGATAGTAACGTTCTAAATTGACAAATTGAGCGCGAAATGAGTTTGTCAGCGACCATTGGTCGTTAAATTTATGGTCGAGTAGGTAACTAAAATTGGTAACATTGATTTCGACGTTTTGGAAGGGTTCACCTAAGAAGCGATCGCGTGGTAAATTAGCAGGGCGATTCCCAATAGCTACAAGACCATCATCTGCTGTTCGAGTTTCATCGAACCTGACACCATCGAGTGTTAGTGTGGTGTTAGGGCTGAGAACCAACTGGAGCTTAGGAGCAAAAAATAAGCGATCGCTATTGACAAAATCCCGAAAACTCCCACTGTTCTCATAAAATGTGTTGAAGCGATAGAGTACGGTTTTTTCCTGGTTGAGTGGCCCAGATAAATCAATTGCACCGCGATAAGTGCTAAAACTACCAACGGTTCCCTCAAAAGAATAAAATGGTTGATTCAGGGGTTGCTTGGATACTAAGTTAACTACTCCTCCTGGTTGTGCGTCTCCAAACAACACTGATGCAGGCCCCTTAAGGACTTCTATTCGCTCAATATCAGCCGTTTCCAGCAATCCACCATAATTTTGATAGGAACGAATACCGTCTCTATAAGTATCAGCACCAAAACCCCGTAGAGAAAGATATTCGCTAAATCCTTGATAATAACCAGCATTATTAGCACCACTGACATTTTGCAGTGCATCACTAACACGAATTATCCCCTGGTCTTGCAAAATTTCACGGGGAATTACCTGGATTGACTGAGGTATATCACGGATGGGAGTATCTGTTTTTGTTGCAGTTGATGCATCCGGTACGCGATATCCATCTTGTTCACCCGTTACTACCAATTCAATGGGTTCTTCACTTTCGGCTGTAGGTTGTTCTGGTGGAGTTTCAGTTGTTGGCTGCGTCTCTGGCGTTTGGGTAATAGATACAGTTGGCGCAACTCCGAAAATTAAACCCTCATCGCCATCAAACAATTCAACCTGTGGCGCACCACTTTCACCCATTACCGTTACACGGATGGTATTTGCATCTAAGTTGGTAACAGCTATTTCTGTAATTCCACCAGTGGGGTTTGCTTGGTGAAATGTATCATTATTAGATAAACGCAATTGAGCATTGGGAATATCAACAATGTAATTATTCCCCTCACTCTTATTTACCGGTTGCAGTTTATCCCCTTGGGTTGTTTCTAAAACGACTTCCAGTCCTTTGTCAGTCGTCTCCAAGCGGATACCTGTTACCTGAATCGGGGTTTGAGAAAGATTCTGTGATATGACGGGTTTTTGGTTCGATGGGGGGAGTAATTCATTTTTCCTGTCTCCCTCGATTTTCACTTGTTGCGACCATACAGGCGGTGCGATGCATACTAATATCAAATTTGTGAACAAAAACAGATTTTGCAGCTGATTAGCCATAACCCCGCACACCAATGTCCTTAAATTAAGAAAATTTCCCAGTGAAAAATTAGCTTGCACCCTGTATCTCATCCAGTTCTACTTGGATAAAAATTTATTACCAGAAAGGAATAATTATCAAAAAGCTTACAGGAATGCTTTGGAGTGTGGGAGTTAACTATGGTTGCTAGAGGGAATTTTTTGAACGCTAGAGGGAATTTTTTCGGTTGGTGAGATATTCCTTGGGGTTAAGACCAAACTTTTTTCTAAAAGCTGCTGCAAAATAACTACGACTAGCAAAACCCACTATCCGCGACACTTCTACAACATTCATGTCTCCCGTATGCAATAGTTGCTGTGCTTTTTCCAGACGATAGTTGTGTAAGTAGTGAAAAGCCGTCGTACCAAAGACGAGACGAAAACCCCGCTTGAGAGTACATTCATTCAAACCTACTTGCCGTGATAACTCTACCAAAGAAGGTGGATTGTCAAGATTTCGCAATAATATTTCTCTGGCGTGGTGAATGCGTTCTAAATCATCTGATTTGACTGGATAAGTCTGAGTTTCACCTTTTTGCGCTTCTACTTCTTGTTCCACCAGTAACGCCATCAGTTCTATAACTTTCGCTTCTAAGTACATTCGTTTGGTGATACCGTGGTAAGGGCAATGTAAAATTTGTTGCAAGGCTGTCTGCATTGCTGGCGTTGTCACTCCAGATTTAGTGTAATAAGTGCTATCGCCACCTTTAACCAAATGCTGCAATTCTGGTGAAAGTTGTCCAGATTTATCGCCGATAAATGAGCAAAAAATCTCTGGTTCTATGTGAACATTAATCTCAACTAGCTGCTGTGCTGCTGACCATTCACAATGTTCTTTTGGTGCTATGCCACTACCGTATAAGCCGTATTCTCCAGCACCAATAGTCAGAGATTTAAATTTATCTGTGTAACCTCCAGAGAGGTAAAACGTATACTCTAGGGGATGTTTACGTTCAATAGCTTGGGTAATTAGCTGATTGTGGAGATGGTATTTGTTAATTGCTAACTCCAATCCCTGCCTTAATTCGATGATGCGTGAATAGCCTTGACCTAACTGCTGAGGATATTTGTAGATGTTATCTAAATCATCATCAGTGTCAAATTTACCAACATTATTGACATTTTCATCACATAGTTCGTTGTAAGCCTGCTGTGAAATCGTTACTGCCATTAGTGTTATGCTGGAGCTAAATGAAAATTATATTCATTAAGTATACAAAAACTGATGACAATAAGAAATCAGGGAAAAGGCGATCGCTATCCCCAAAAAAACTTAACATTAACCTTAGAAGTGTTAATTCTTCATAAGATAAACTCATGGGTTACTACATCGCTCCCCGCTTTTTGGACAAACTGGCTGTCCACATTACTAAAAACTTTCTAAAGCTTCCTGGCGTGCGAGTCCCCGTGATTTTAGGTATTCACGGACGCAAGGGAGAAGGCAAAACATTTCAATGTCAATTAGTCTTCGAGAAAATGGGTATCGAAGTGACTCACATCTCTGGCGGCGAGTTGGAAAGTCCAGATGCAGGAGATCCAGCGCGGTTGATTCGGCTGCGCTATCGGGAAACAGCAGAACTGATCAAAGTACGCGGCAAAATGTGTGTACTGATGATTAACGATTTAGATGCGGGGGCTGGACGCTTTGATGAAGGCACTCAATATACTGTAAATACACAGTTGGTGAATGCCACACTGATGAATATTGCTGATAATCCCACAGATGTGCAGTTGCCTGGAAGCTATGATTCCACGCCTTTACATCGTGTGCCGATTATTGTCACAGGTAATGATTTTTCTACCCTCTATGCACCGTTAATTCGGGATGGACGGATGGAGAAATTTTACTGGGAACCAAACCGAGACGACAAAGTGGGAATTGTCAAAGGGATTTTTGAACCAGATGGACTGTCACAGAAGGAAGTTGAACAGCTAGTTGATACTTTTGTCAACCAGTCCATTGACTTTTTTAGCGCTTTGCGATCGCGCATTTATGACGAACAAATTCGCAACTACATTCATCAAGTAGGTTTTGAGCAGATATCCTTGAATGTGGTTAATAGCGTTAAAGGCCCACCAGAATTTAAAAAGCCAGATTTCAGACTGTCTCACTTAATTGAATCTGGTAACTTCCTCGTTGGTGAACAAAAACGAGTGGAAAATTCCCATTTAGTTGACGATTACAACCGACTCAATCGAGGTAGAAATTCTCAATCTGCACAACCTGCTGCTGTAACACCAATTAATCAGCCGTCAAGCAATGGCGCAACTCAAGAAGTAAAAACTAATGGATTCCAGAAACAGGAAGTATCAAGTCCACATTTGACCCTAGAGACACAAGAACAGATTCGGCAATTATTATCTCAAGGTTACAAAATTAGCATTGAACACGTAGATGAGCGCCGTTTCCGCACAGGTTCTTGGCAAAGTTGTGTTCATAGCCATATTGATGCCGAGTCTGATGCAATCTCAAACTTGGAAGCAACTTTGGCAGAATATAGCGGTGAGTATATCCGCTTGGTAGGGATTGATCCAAAAGCCAAGCGGCGGGTTTTGGAGACAATTATTCATCGTCCGCATGGGAAAAATTAGTTATTAGTCATTAGTCATTAGTCATTAGTTATT
This sequence comes from Nostoc sp. NZL, assembly GCF_015714705.1. Lineage (NCBI taxonomy): Bacteria > Bacillati > Cyanobacteriota > Cyanophyceae > Nostocales > Nostocaceae > Nostoc > Nostoc sp. NZL. The sequence continues at coordinate 5,779 of NZ_WBKL01000026.1, forward strand.
AGCAAAAGAAAGTGGGCCAAAAAACTAATGACTATGGACTAATTCAGACCGCGTTCTTTGCAATGTCCTGAGCTTACCGTTAGCGCAGCCTCTCGTAAAGAAGGGTGGGTATAGTATCTCAAAGACTAATGACTAATGGACTCTCGCGTTGCGGTTTGATAGTTGAATGCTTACTCTTTAACTACAGGTAAGGGCTGAAGCCGAGTTCACCTTTGTTAAATCGCTAGTGAATACTGCTGTGTATTGATAAGGTGATGAACCAGAGCAACTCATGGAATTTGTATTAGCGCGACGGGGAGTCCACCATGACTTTGCCTGCACAATTAAATTTGTGCCATTCCATGATAACTTGTTGACAACTAAAGAGTTAGTTTGTCCATTATCCGCCTTTTTAGCAGTTAAAAATGTGGCATAGTTAACCTGTCCATTGGCTGGATTAATCCGGGCTATAACCGCGACTTTTGGCCCGCCTCCGCTACCATAGCTAGACAACCAACGCCCAGTTGCAAAGCGGCGGAAATCATTACCAATCTGACTACCAGTGGAGGAGTAAACGCCATATAAAACATCCCCCCCATTCCAATACAATCCATAACCTGTACCATCATCATTTGTTGTTTCGTAATCACTACGACACCAAGATTTGATACCGTTACTGAAACGGATTGTCACAGGGTTTTTGTTATTAGATGAGACTTGCTGATAACCAATGTAAATGCTTGTAGTTCCACTACTTACTTTGGCCCCATTTTTAGCTTTGATTGTTGCTTCACTATCATTGCAACTGAATGTTACAGCATTACCGATAGATGAATTTACAGTTTGGGCAAAAGCTGGAGGAGCTTTTTGTGTGATTGCTAAATCAGCTACTAATACTACAGATAAAGAGAAAGCTGACAAATATTTCTGCCATTTGTGAGAAGAATTCATGGTATAAAACTGCCGAGAAATTGTAAGGGAAAAACACCGTATTACTATAAACTCTCATGAGAGTTTATACAAGCAAAATTCTTTAAATTCGCATCTTGTAGTATTCTCAACACCACGAGAAATGAGAATATACTACAAAATACATAGTATAATATGCGTTAAATTGCATGATATTAACTGCACATAAATATTCCTTATAAAAGAATATTTGTACATAGAATAAATTGCGTAGGCAAAGCCCACCAAAGGTATCGCAGTAGTCAAAAAGAAATGGTTTTAATGAACAAGTAGCGTTTGCTCATTTTCCATATCCTTTGCTAAAAGCTTTCTTAGCCTCTGCTTTCTGCCTCTTTCCGTGCTATTCTAGACAGGCTTAGCATTATCAACTGATACTTCTCCGACACTAGCTTTTAGGCGGCTTAATCTGCTTTTGCGGATACGTTCGCTATCACGAATACCACCTGCCATCTCATATTCACTGCTGTTTTTGCCATACTTAAAAGCAACGCCCATCACCATCTTATCTGTAAGATTGTTCAAGGTTTTTTCCATCTCATCAATTTTGGTCTTGGAAGAGTCAATCATAGCTAAAGCAATGTTATAAGCATCTAGCATAGTGCGTAACTCTTCAATTGATTTAGTCAGATTTTGTAAATTGCAATTATCACCAAAATCCATATTTAAATCAATTGCTTTCAGTCCAGCGGATCTCAATTCAGCTTTTTCTATAACACGGGATGTACGTTTTTGACGTGACATAGATATATTTGTTAGCCAGGGTTATAGAGCTAGTTTGACTTAGTAAAGCTGTTTTCTGGTTCAGTAAAATTCGTGAATAATTTTATTTCTTTAAAAACTAATACATAAATCTGAGTAATTTCTCTTAATTCAGATATTGCACCTGGTTTTTTGGACGATTGCTTTAACGTTAGTGATGAATGTCACGATGTTAGTGATGAATGTCGTGATGTTGGTGATGAATATCGTGATGTTGGTGATGAATGTCGTGATGTTGGTGATGAATGTTGTGATGTTGGTGATGAATGTTGTGATGTTGGTGATGAGTATTGCGATATTCATCATAATGGCTTCTGATGGAAGTGCGTAGATGCGTAGCGCAAAGCCAAAGATAATCCGCTTCCGGGCTTGTCCTTAGCAGTCCATGTGCGAGGTACACTTTCAGGATAGAAGAAAGCTAGAGTTTGAGAGAGTATTTCTACTTATAGCGGTTCTCGTTTACGTGAGGTACACCCGTAGGGGCACTGCCGTGCCCCTACGGGTGTCAACTTAAGCTAAAAGCCTTTTCAAATCTCGTTTCCAGCCTCTGGGCTGGAAATGCAACTCAAAAGCGGCTCTGCCGCCTCCCTTGCTGGCGGCAGAGCCGCCAGGACGGCATTCCCAGTCTGAGACTATTGGTGACAACTTAAAGTGAGCGTCAAAATGTCAAGTGGGGTGCGGAGATAAGTTCAAAGTGGGTTGCTGTCGGGATTTGGGTTGATATTTAACAATTCCCAAATCTCGATTTTTGGGAGAAACAAGGTAAGCCATCAGATCAGTAGCAAGCCCGTGATTGTAAGCATAGTGAAAGTGGTAAAAAGAGCGAAATAACATTTCCAGGGAAATTTTGTCAGTTTCAATAGCAAGTTCATCAGCTACAGCATCAGCGACATCAAGTAAAACAGCATAAAACAACCAAGTAGCCCAGATTTGAAGCTTGATGCCATTAAGAGAACCTGTCCATAAATAGGCAAGTCCTAATAACCGCTTCACCAGACAAAATGCAGTTTCAATCTGCCATCTTCGACTATAGAGGTCAGCAATTACATCGGGAGGTAACTCCATTGGGCAAGTAACACTGGTAATGTACTTATACCAAGTATTACCGCACTTGATTTCTATCAAACGCACAACTATTGGCTTTGCCCGTCCCCGTTTGTGCCCCAATTCAATGATTTGGTCAACAAGTTTTGGCGTATGACTTAAGGTTTTTTGGACGCGGTAGCTGGCTTTTTTTAGTCGAGTTATCCAAGCAACACCTTGAGT
>NZ_WBKL01000029.1:0-18590 GCF_015714705.1 Nostoc sp. NZL
CCCCTGCCCCCTGCTCCCCTGCCTCTTTGGTCATTAGACAGAATTTGTTCTGGTCAAAAATCCGCCTCTAGGTGCTAGCTAAAAGCCCCGTAGACCAACCATTATGCTATCTGGCGTGTTTGTAAACATTTTGCAATCAATGGCATTTGCGATCGCCTAGGGCGGGTACGCCATCGCGCCATAATTCGGCACAACACATGATCTGATGGGAGGATACTGCGTGAGAATTGGTGCTAACTACTTGGGTAACGGAGAGTGTGAATTTACAGTTTGGTCTCCGCTATTAGATAGCGTCACGGTAAAAATTTTGACGCCAGAACAGCAGTTAATTCCGCTCAAGCCTCAGTCTGAGGGATACTGGCACACGAAAGTTAACGATGTGTATCCCGGTACGCTTTATCGGTATGTCTTAAATGGGCAAGACACCTTTGCCGATCCAGCGTCACAGTATCAACCTGAAGGAGTACATGGGCCGTCTCAAATTGTCGACCAACATTTTGAGTGGACTGATGAAGGGTGGACTGGCATTCCTGTGGAGTCGATGATTTTCTACGAACTCCACGTTGGGACATTCACGCCTGAAGGAACTTTCACCGCCATCATTCCCCGCTTACCAGATTTAAAAGAACTGGGAATTAATGCCATTGAAATTATGCCCATCTCCCAGTTTCCGGGAGATACTCATATTGAAGCTTCTCTGACATACCGCAACTGGGGTTATGACGGCGTTTACCCTTATGCTGTGCAAAATTCCTATGGTAGCCCAGCCGATCTGAAGCAACTGGTAAATGCTTGTCACCAACACGGAATCGCCGTAGTGCTGGATGTGGTGTATAACCACTTTGGGCCAGAAGGCAACTATATGAATCAGTTCGCGCCCTACTTTACTAAAACCTATAAAACACCTTGGGGCGAAGCGCTGAATTTCGACGATGCCCATAGTCAGGGTGTGCGAAATTATTTTATCGAAAATGCGCTTTATTGGTTGCGCGAGTTCCACATTGATGCATTGCGACTGGATGCCATTCAAGCAATTTACGACTTGGGAGCAAAGCATTTTCTGTGGGAACTAGCCGAAGCAGTTCATCATTTTTCACAACAAGGGCAAAGATGGAAACGCCATCTAATTGCCGAAAGTGACCAGAATAATCCGCAAATAATTCGTCCGGTAGAATTGGGTGGATATGGTCTCGATGCCCAGTGGAGTGATGATTTTCACCATTCATTGCACGCACTCTTGACAGGCGATCGCCAAGGATATTATCAAGATTTTGGACAATGTGCTGATTTGGCAAAAGCTTATCAAGATACTTTTGTCTACGATTGGAAGTACGCACCACACCGGAAGCGATATCATGGCGTATCTTGCCGCGATCGCCCTTTATCACAGTTTGCAGTCTGCATTCAGAATCACGATCAAATCGGCAATCAAATGAAAGGAGAACGCCTCAGTCAGCGAATCTCTTTTGAAGGATTAAAGTTAGCTGCTGGCGCTGTGCTGCTGTCGCCCAATTTACCTCTGTTGTTCATGGGAGAAGAATACGGCGAAACTGCACCCTTCATTTACTTTGTCAGCCACTCCGATCCAGATTTAATTCAAGCAGTTCGAGCCGGACGCAAACAAGAATTTGAAGCATTTCACTATGCAGATGATCCCCCAGATCCCGAATCGGCAGAAACTTTCCTAAAGTCTAAGCTCAACTGGCAATTACGCAATGACGGTAACCACAAGGTTTTATGGAATTGGTATCGACAATTAATTAATTTACGCAAGACACATCCAGCACTTTTGAATCAAGACCGCAATTTTATCCAAGCGACTAGCGATGAAGACAAGCAGTTGGTCATCGTGCGTCGTTGGTGCGAATCAAGTGAACTAATATTTGTAATGAATTTCAATTCGTCTCTCGTGACAGTAACTCTGCCGTTTGAGCAAAATGCTAATAAATTGTTGGACTCTGCTGATACCTCATGGTTTGGGCATGGTTCTGAAGCTGCTGAACATCTGTCTGTGGGCCAAGAAGTGAAATTGCAACCTACTAGTTTAGTACTCTATGAAAAAGGATGAGGGGGAGAGTCAGAACTTAAAGTTTCAGCCTCATAACCTCAACGTTCAAGCTGAAAGGTTCAACGTTCAAGCTAAAAGCCCTCAACGTTCAAGCTAAAAGCCTCAAACTCTCCACTTTGTACAGACGCGATTAATCGCGTCTCTCCCCACAGGCGCGATTAATCGCGTCTCTACTCACTCTCTACTCAAAAACTATGCGAATTCCTACCGCAACTTATCGAATTCAGTTTACACCTCAGTTTGGCTTTGACAATGCTAAAGCGATCGCAGCTTATCTAGCAGATTTAGGTATTTCCGATTTGTATGCTTCTCCCATTTTCAAAGCACGATCCGGGAGTACCCATGGCTACGATATAGTAGATGCCACTCAACTTAACCCAGAACTAGGAACTAATGAATCCTTTGATGCATTAGCTGCTGAAATTCAATCGCTTGGTATGGGCTGGTTACAAGATATTGTGCCTAACCATATGGCCTATAGCAGCGAAAACGATTACTTGATGGACGTATTGGAACACGGCCCAGATTCCAGCTATACCGACTACTTCGACCTTTCTTGGAATGCTCCCTTTGGCGATCGCGAACAGCGAATCCTCGCGCCGCTGCTGGGAGATTTCTATGGTGCATCCCTAGAAAACGGACACATTCAACTGCAATATGAACAAAACGGTTTAACTGTCAACTATTACAGTTTAAAACTGCCACTGCGGTTAGAATCTTACACAAAATTTATCACCCATAATCTGGGAAAACTCACCCGTACACTGGGGCGCAATCATCCCGATTTTATTAAGCTATTGGGGATTCTCTACATTCTCAAAAATGTGCCCTCAGAAGTTGCAGGAAAACAGCGACAAGACCAAATCGCATTTATTAAAGGATTGGTTTGGGAACTCTACACCACAAACGATGCCATCTGCGAGTTCATTGACGAAAATATCCAAACTTTCAACGGAGAACCCGGTAATTCAGAAAGCTTTAACCTCCTAGATGACTTACTGAATGACCAGTTTTACCGTCTCGCCTTCTGGAAAGTTGGCGCGGAGGAAATGAACTACCGTCGTTTCTTTACTGTCAATGAACTAATTTCCGTTAAAGTTGAAGAACTGCGGGTTTTTAATAATACCCACAGCCTAATTCAAAAGCTAGTTGAAGAAGGCAAATTTACAGGTTTACGCATTGACCATATAGATGGACTTTATAACCCAATCCAGTATCTCGAAAGACTGCGAGAAAAGACGGGAGATGTTTATATCACAGTCGAAAAGATTTTAGAACTCACCGAAGAGTTGCCGGAAAACTGGGAAATTGAAGGTACATCCGGTTATGATTTTTTAAATTATGTAAATGGCGTATTTTGCCAAACAGAAAATGAATCATCCTTCGATAAAATTTACCATAACTTTATTAGCTCAAGAGTAGATTATGCATCGGTAGTGAAGGATAAAAAACACCTGATTTTGGAAAAGAATCTTGCAGGTGATATTGACAATCTGGCTCTTTTATTAAAGAATATTTCCAGCAAATATCGCTATGGTAATGATTTTACGCTGAATGGATTAAAAAGAGCGATCGCCGAAGTTTTAACACAGTTCCCGATTTACCGCACCTATATTACACCCGATGGAATTGGAGATAGCGATCGCGCCACCATTCAAAAAGTAATTAGCCAAGCCAAAGAACAAGCACCTCTGTTGCAGCACGAACTGACCTTTATTGAAAAGTTAATGCTGCTAGAGTTTGATAATTCTTTGACTCAAACAGAACGCGAACAGTGGATATATTTTGTCTTGCGAATGCAGCAATACAGCGGCCCGCTAATGGCAAAAGGCGTAGAAGACACCACATTATATGTTTACAATCGCTTACTGTCGCTAAATGAAGTTGGTGGTAATCCCGGTCATTTTGGGATTGATTTAACCAAATTCCATGCCTTTAACAAACAGCACCAAGTAACCTGGCCTCATACAATGAACACCACAGCTACCCACGATACCAAACGCGGCGAAGATGTGCGGGCCAGATTGAATGTCCTCTCAGAAATCCCCGATGAATGGGATCAGCAGGTAAATACCTGGAGTGCCATTAATCGAGGACATCGTAGCCATCGCCACGGGTTTGCTATCCCCGATCGCAACGATGAGTATTTTCTCTATCAAACCCTGGTAGGAGCGTTTCCCTTTGCCGAACATGAACATTCATCCTTCGTGGAACGGGTGAAGGACTATATAATTAAGGCTATTCGAGAAGCGAAAGTCCATACAGCATGGTTGCGACCTGACAGTGAGTATGAAGAAGCTTGTACCTCCTTTATTGAGAAAGTACTCGATCCTTCCATCTCTGGGGAATTTCTAGAAACCTTTCGTCCCTTCCAACAGCGAATTGCAGAGTATGGGATTTTCAATTCCCTTTCCCAAACTCTACTGAAGATTACCGCACCCGGCGTACCGGATTTATACCAAGGAACAGAACTTTGGGAATTAAGCCTAGTCGATCCAGATAATCGCCGTCCTGTAGATTTTGAACAGCGACGTACCTACTTAAGCGCCATCCGCGAACAGGTGAAAACCGACATTCTGGGTTTGATTCAAGAGTTGCTGAGTGATAAAACTGACGGCAGAATCAAACTGTTTTTAACGGCTCAATTACTCCAAGCTAGAACAAACTATGTCTCATTATTCCAGGATGGCGATTATTTACCGTTAGAAGTACAGGGAACCTACGCCAATCACATTATTGCCTTTGCGCGACGCGAAGGGAATCAAACAGCGATCGCGATCGCCCCTCGCTTTTTAACCAACCTCATCCAGCCAGGAGACAACCCCTTGGGCGATTCAGTTTGGCAAGATACGCACCTGCAACTCCCCCCTGGAACTTCCCCCACCTGGAAAAACGTCCTCACTCAGCAACCCTTACAAACTAAAGAAACATTATCCATCGGATCTGCCCTCGCCCATTTCCCAGTCGCCCTATTAATTAGTAGTGCCGAGTAAAAACATAAATCTATCCCACGCAGAGAAAACCCCTTAAAACCTCTGCGTACCTCTGCGATTCCCTTCGCGTCCCTTTGCGTTTCAAAAATAATTCTGAATTATGACCACTCCCCCAGCACTTACCACCGCGCAGATAGACACCGTGCGGGCCCATATCAAAAAAACGTGGAAAACCCTAACGCGATCGCACGAACACTTATTACAATCTGCCAAGGATACCAAGCTAGATCACAAAACCGAGACTCCTTGGATAGTCTACATTTCACCCTCAGAAGATTGTCCCAACATTCAAACTGTGTTGGAGCGATCGCTATCTTCCAAGGATATGCAACGACTGCAAATTCGCACTTTGCCAACTGAAGCGGAGGCGATTAAAGAGCATGGGTTACTATACCTTCCAGGCCCTTATATTGTACCCGGTGGGCGCTTTAACGAAATGTATGGCTGGGATAGCTACTTTATACTACTGGGACTTTTGCGCGATGAAGAATGGGAGCTAGCGCAAAACCAAGTTGATCAGTTGTTGTACCAGGTGCAGCATTACGGCACTATCCTCAATTCCAACCGGACTTATATGCTGTCGCGATCGCAACCCCCCGTCCTCAGCATGATGGTTTTGGCGTTATTCCAGCACACCCAGGATGAAGAGTGGTTAAAGTTAACCATACCGATCCTAGAACAGTTTTATTATTACTGGGTAGTACCGCCTCACCTGAATCCGGCAACAGGCTTATCCCGATTTTATGCTTTTGGGGAAGGCCCTGCGCCAGAAGTTTTGTTCTCTGAGCGCGATGAGGAGGGAAGAAGCCATTATGATCGCGTCAAGGAGTACTATAAAACTTTTGAGGTTGAGGATTATGACGTTAGTCTTTACTACAACCGGGAAAAAGACGAACTGACGCACCTATTTTACAAGGGCGATCGCACTATGCGCGAGTCCGGTTTTGATATCACCAACCGATTTGGCCCCTTCAGCGCTGATATCCTCCACTATGCTCCTGTGTGCCTCAATAGTTTGCTGTATCAGGTAGAACAAGACTTGGGGCAAATCCACAATATTTTTGGGAACACAGAACTACAAAAACAATGGCGCGATCGTGCAGATATCCGCCGCGATCGTATTGATCGCTGTCTCTGGGATGAAGAACAGGGACTTTATTTGGATTATCACTTCCAGAGTGGAGAACGCCGTCGCTACGAATTTGCTACCACCTTCTATCCCCTGTGGCTAGGAATTGCTTCTCAAGCCCAAGCCCAGCGCGTCGTGGAAAATCTCTCTTTGTTTGAAGCCCCAGGCGGAATTTTTACCAGTACTCGTGTCACCGGCAACCAGTGGGATGCTCCCTTTGGTTGGGCACCACTGACATTAATTGCCGTTCAAGGACTTCACCGCTATGGGTTTCATACAGAAGGCGATCGCATTGCCAACAAATTCCTAGCTATGGTAATTAAAGAATTCGGCCGTCACAATACCCTAGTTGAGAAATATGATGTTGAACGCTGTTCTGCCAATGTTTCCGACGAAATCTGCTTTGGATATAGTTCTAACGAAGTTGGCTTCGGCTGGACAAATGGAGTCATTCTGGAACTCTTAGCAGCCGATGGGAAAAAAGTCTAAATAAAAAGGCGTGACGTTAAATGTCACGCCTTACTGTATTGGCCTCCAACTAAGGTTAAGAAGCAACGAAAAAATTAGCAAAAAATAGCTATATAATCAGCGAAGTTTAGCGGTATGGTGTGGGTTAAAAAGTCAGTCGAAGCGAAATCAAAAATTCTCTATTGACAAACTAGTTTGAATAAAACTGTAAAATGAAATTTGCCAAAATCCACTTATCTGATCCCTCAAATTCTAAAACCTCAGAAAATATCTCTTCGCTTGCGCCTAAGCTCTCTAGTATTCCAGCAGCAAATGTGACAAGGGCAAACAAGCCAACTGAGGAAATCGAGAATGAAGCCTTTGCTGATCAGAAAATGGAGGGAACCAAACTAGAGCTACAGGCGAAGTATGGGACGATTACGCCTATTGGGCAGGAACGCCTAACTCTATTGCAAGCCAAGATGGATGGATTATTGAATTCTCGATTGGAAAGAGCAACTCGATTTGGTCATAACACTGCCAATATACCCTTAAGGCGACCAGATACATCAACACCAATTCAAGCAAAACTGACGATTGGGGAACCTGGAGATAAGTATGAGCAAGAGGCGGACGAAACAGCACGTCAAGTAGTGCAACGGATTCATCAACCACAAAGCGATAAACTTCAGCGCGAGTCATTGCCCGATGAAGAAGATCAACTGCGAATGAAGCCGATGGTACAGCGTGCGTCGAACGGTGGTATGGCTGCTACATCTGATTTAGAAACATCAATACAACAAGCACGGAGTAGTGGACAGCCATTAGCAAAGAGTGTCAAGGAACCAATGGAACAGGCTTTCGGGGCTGATTTCAGTGGGGTGAGAATTCATGCAGATTCACAAGCAGACCAGTTGAATCAATCAATACAGGCAAAGGCGTTTACCACAGGGCAAGATGTGTTCTTTCGGCAAGGGGCGTATGAGCCTGAAAGTAAGGGAGGGCAAGAGTTGCTGGCGCATGAATTGACTCATGTAGTACAGCAAAATAATGATGCTGTGCAGTGCCAGATTATCCAACGGGCAATCGAAACAATAGGTGGTAGTTGGAAAACTAATCAATACCAGTCAGTGTTAGAAGAAAATAGGCCTGGTGCAGAAATTGAGCTAGAATTCATGCCTAATAAACTGGTTAACTCCAAAAAAATAGCACTGCTCCAAAAAATAGAGAAAACTTATAATGGCATAAACCTAGATCAGGGATATGCAGACAAAAAAAATAACGGGGAAGAATTTTTTGGGAATGCAACAAAAACAGCAGCGAGCCGAACTGAAGGAAATGGTCATTGGGATCGTGGCCTCAGCAATACCAATCCAGTTTATGGTGCCCCTAATTTGAAGCAAGGAGAGCCAGTATCGAAGACACCAAAGAGCAAGTTTGGCATGGACTCTACGACACCCGATGATCAGAAGTCAAACTATCAATTAGGCTATCGTTACAAATCGTTCCCAGGTTTGAAATGGAATGAACGAAGCGCAAAACTATATGATAAGCCGAATATGCCATCTGCTAAAGCTGGATCTAACATGATATTTGAGACTACAGCGATTTCACTAGAAGGAGAACAAAAAAATGTTTACTACGGGTCAGTAAGGTGGGGTTGGAATATCAACAACGTCGCTGACCCGAACAATGTAGCAACTACAGAAATTGAACTAGAACCTCTAGCAGTAGCACAGATGGGAACTCCCTCAGCAGAGATGAAAAACTTGGCTAATACTTGGAATGAAGCAAAGACTTATACAAGCGATGCCCCCGAAGGGATACCGAATACTGCTATTCCCACAACAAATCACGACACAACTCTTACTCCGCAAGAATTAGAAGATCCTTCAATGATTGAGCAACAGATTCAAAAACTGGAGGCTGAACTAAAAAATAATCAGCCAAAAAATGATAAGCGCAATAAAGACTTCGAGTTAAAATTCTTGAAAAAGAAGTTGAAAGTGCTTAAATGATTTTTTTACTGTTTTAAAATGAAACAGCCCTGCTGCGAAGGGAGGGAGGAGTAATGAAAGAATTGGGTTTTTAACCATCTATGCTTCTAGAAAAGAGGTCAAATCCCAGCTATCGAACTCACGTTAACTTAAGAACTAACGGCACAAAAAATCTTTACGGTTGAGCGGTCTTTTACCATGTAGTTTATATCAATTGCAACTATAATTTTTGCAATATCTCTATTCGTTAGGAGCCAAAATTCTAAATTTTGACTCCTGTATTAGGATTTACCAAGTATCGGCTGTACGTTTATCATAAGGCTCACCTGTAAAAGGTTGTACCCCAATAGTAGGATAAGCATCATCTGTAGGCCCAAAAATACGCATTGCAGCTTCAGAAATATACTGGGTTATGTTAGCAATGATTTGGTAAATAGCCATAATATTGGACTCCTTTTTTCGAGTCGCTTTAATTGTGCTACCTATACTCTAATGCTGATATTCAAAACTGGCTCCAATTCTCAATATATTGAGAATATATGCAATGTTTATTCAGATAACTTCGCAATACTTTAGCTTGTCAGAAAATCAAACTTTTCCCTTTGATTCTAATTGTAACATAGTTGTTTCTTTAACCCCTGTTGGGAAAAGAGCGAAGCAAAACAAACTTTCTCTGACAGGATATTGTTTCTTTTCATTAGCTGCCTTATTTGATTAACATTATTGCAAGCTATTACTATTAAAAAATATTAAGTATTTTATGAAGCTAGTATTAATTTGCCTATAAATCTACCGTTCTACGGCAATCTCTGAAATATACTTGCCGGGAGTTGACAATATTTATGGTAAATATTACCATAAATGACAGAAGCATCTTGTAAGGAAACTCTTGCATGACAACTTTGCCAGATTTGGACTATGTATATAAACAACAAAGCCAGCAGAACCAGGAACTAAACCTCTCTGCGGATGATTACAGCTTACTGACCGACCTTTATCAGTTAACAATGGCAGCTTGTTACACAGGCGAAGGTATAGAACAACGACGGGCAAGCTTTGAATTATCTGTCAGGCGATTGCCAGAGGGTTTTGGTTATTTAATTGCAATGGGGCTAACGCAGGCATTGGAATATTTAGCAAAAATCCGCTTTAGTTCCGCCCAAATTGCGGCATTACAGGCAACGGGAATTTTTGCTCACGCAGGCGATCGCTTTTGGTCACTTTTAGCTGAGGGAAAGTTTACGGGTGATGTTTGGGCAGTACCAGAAGGGACGGCTGTTTTTGCCAATCAACCACTGTTGCGGGTGGAAGCACCCCTGTGGCAAGCGCAATTAGTGGAAACATATCTCCTAAATACTATTAATTACCAGACTTTGATTGCCACAAAAGCAGCACGGTTGCGGGATGTAGCGGGGGAATCAGCAACACTTTTAGAATTTGGCACAAGACGGGCATTTAGTCCCCAGGCTTCCTTGTGGGCGGCGCGGGCGGCATTAGCAGGTGGGTTAGATTCCACTTCCAATGTGTTAGCAGCGCTACAACTGGGACAAAAGCCAAGTGGTACTATGGCACACGCCTTAGTGATGGCACTGTCAGCAATAGAAGGCACTGAAGAACAAGCTTTCAGTGCATTTCATCGCTATTTTCCGGGTGCGCCATTGCTGATTGATACTTACGATACCATTGCTGCTGCCCAGCGCTTGGCCGAAAAAGTAAATTCCGGGGAAATGCAATTAACAGGAGTGAGATTGGACTCAGGAGATTTAGTTACCTTATCAAAACAGGTGCGATCGCTCCTTCCCGGTGTGCCAATTTTTGCCAGTGGCGACTTGGATGAGTGGGAAATTGCCAGATTAAAAGCTGCTGGGGCCGAGATTGATGGTTACGGATTGGGAACACGATTAGTTACAGGTTCGCCTGTAAATGGAGTCTATAAACTTGTAGACATTGATGGTATCCCAGTGATGAAGCAGTCGAGTGGTAAGGTTACTTATCCAGGGCGCAAGCAGATTTTTCGTTCGTTTACGGGAGGTAAGGTAAAAGCAGACAGGTTAGGACTCTTAGGTGAAAGTCTTCTGGACGAAGAACCTTTGTTGCAGTTGGTAGTACAGGAGGGTCAACGGGTGCAACCGTTAGAGTCTTTGGCAACAATTCGTCAACGTACCACAGCCTCAGTTGCCAGTTTGCCACAACAAACACGGCTTTTGGATCATCCTGTGGCTGTAGAAGTGGAAATTTCTGAGGGGTTACGGGTGTTGACGGAGGAGACTAAGAAACGAACCGCAAAGGACGCAAAGGACGCAAAGTAAGATGATGAGAGTTGCTTTGTTTGGTACTAGTGCCGATCCGCCAACTGCGGGACATCAAAAAATTCTGAGTTGGTTGTCTGAGCGTTATGATTGGGTAGCGGTTTGGGCAGCGGATAATCCATTTAAGTCCCATCAAACACCCTTAGAACATCGGGCGGCAATGTTGCGACTGTTGATTGCGGATATAGACGCGCCACGGCACAATATTGCTTTGGAACAAGAATTAAGCAGCTTCAGAACACTGGAAACAGTAGAAAAAGCGAAGCTTACTTGGGGTGACGACGCTGAATTGACGTTGATTATTGGTTCAGATTTACTGAGTCAGCTACCACGCTGGTATCGCATTGAAGATTTGTTACAGGAAGTGCAACTACTGATTGTACCGCGACCCGGATATGCAATAGATGAATCTAGTTCAGAGGTAGTGCAAAAGCTGGGAGGGAAGATTGCGATCGCTAGTCTGACCGGTCTAGATGTTTCCTCAACAGCGTACCGCGAACATGGAGATTCTCAAGCCCTCACAGCCCCTGTAGTTGCCTATATTAATCGAGAGCATTTGTACGAATGCCAGGACGTTCACAAAAAAAGATACCAACTCCGCTAAACCAACAACCTTTGGCCGATTTCAAGGTTGGTGTTGATAATGTAATTTTTTCTGTAGATACTGCACAAAATCGGCTGTTAGTTCTACTAGTAATGCGACAGCAAGAACCATTTTTAAATCATTGGAGTCTTCCCGGTACTTTAGTTCGTCCAGGAGAGTCTTTAGAAGATGCCGCCTATCGCATTATGGCAGAGAAAATTAAGGTCAACAATCTCTACTTAGAACAACTGTATACATTTGGTGGGCCGAATCGCGATCCACGGGAAGCAACTGATAGTTATGGTGTGCGTTATCTATCAGTTAGTTACTTTGCCCTAGTGCGATTTGAGGAAGCCGAATTGATAGCAGATCGCATGACTGGCATAGCTTGGTATCCAGTAAAAGAAGTGCCGCAATTAGCTTTTGACCATAATGAAATTCTGGCCTATGGACACAGGCGGTTGCGAAATAAATTAGAGTATAGCCCGGTGGCTTTTGAAGTCTTACCAGAAATGTTTACCTTGAATGATTTATATCAGTTATACGCCACAGTTTTAGGTGATAACTTTTCCGATTATTCTAATTTTCGGGCGCGTCTACTCAAGTTAGGTTTTTTATCCGATACCGGAATTAAAGTATCACGGGGTGCTGGCCGTCCGGCTAGTTTGTATAAGTTTAACGCTGAAGCTTTTGCTCCGTTAAAAGATAAACCTTTGGTGTTTATTTAGCTAATCACTTTGCAGAGTTCAAAGTCCTGAGTAACTTATTTTGACTCTTGACCAATGACCAATGACTAATGACTAAATACAATGAAAATTGCGATCGCTCAAATTAATCCTACTATCGGTGATTTGCTTTTAAATGCCCAAAAAATCCTGGAAGCGGCACAACGAGCAGCATCTAGCGGTGCGCGTTTGTTGTTGACACCAGAACTTTCTTTGTGTGGCTATCCACCAAGGGATTTATTACTAAATCCAAGTTTTGTGGAAGCGATGGGCATCACTTTGCAAAACTTGGCCCAGGATTTACCACCAAATTTAGCTGTGTTGGTAGGAACTGTTGAACAGAACCTCAACGCATCTATTAGTGGAGGTAAAAGTTTATTTAACAGCATCGCTTTGTTAGAGAATGGCGAGGTAAAGCAAATTTTTAACAAGCGACTTTTGCCTACTTACGATGTATTTGATGAACGTCGCTATTTTGAACCAGGCTTGCAAGCTAATTATTTCACTTTAGATAATATCGATATTGGCGTAACTATTTGTGAAGACTTATGGAACGATGAGGAATTTTGGGGCAAACGCAGTTATGCAGTAAATCCAATTGCTGACTTAGCAATTTTGGGTGTAGATTTGGTTGTAAATTTGTCTGCTTCTCCCTACACTGTCGGCAAGCAGCAGTTTCGAGAAACAATACTCAGGCATAGTGCAGTACGTTTTCAACAACCGATGATTTATGCTAATCAGGTTGGTGGAAATGATGACTTAATTTTTGATGGGCGTAGTTTTGTCTTGAGTCGTCAAGGTGAAATTATGTGTCGTGCCCGTGGCTTTGACACCGATTTAATGATAGTTGAATTTGACGAGGTGCAACGGGATTTTCAATTAGGTTCTGTAGCACCTGTCTATGAGTCGGAAGATGAAGAAATTTGGCAAGCTTTGGTGTTGGGAGTGCGAGATTATGCCCGCAAGTGTCGTTTTTCTAAAGTAGTTTTGGGTTTAAGTGGCGGGATTGACTCTGCAATAGTAGCTGCGATCGCAACTGCTGCACTTGGTAAAGAAAATGTCCTCGGTGTTCTCATGCCTTCCCCTTACAGTTCGGAGCATTCCATTAGCGATGCTTTGGCACTAGCCGAAAATTTGGGGATTAAAACTAATCTTTTACCAATTGGCGAGTTAATGCAAGGCTTTGATCAAACATTAAGTGATTTGTTTGCAGGTACTGAGTTTGGACTGGCTGAAGAGAATATACAATCTCGGATTCGCGGTAATTTATTAATGGCGATCGCTAATAAATTTGGCTATCTGCTTTTATCTACCGGTAACAAGTCAGAAATGGCAGTAGGTTACTGTACTCTCTACGGCGATATGAATGGCGGGTTAGCAGTGATTGCAGATGTTCCTAAAACTCGTGTGTATTCACTTTGCCATTGGTTAAATCGCAATAATGAAATCATCCCGCAAAACATCTTGACTAAAGCACCCAGCGCCGAACTCAAACCAGGCCAAGTGGATCAAGACTCTCTACCACCCTACGAAATTTTGGACGATATTTTGCAACGCCTGATTCACAATCACCAATCAGCAGCGCAAATTGTTGCAGCCGGTCACGATCCAGTAATTGTAGATCGAGTAATTCAAATGGTGGCGCGGGCTGAATTTAAACGGCGACAAGCACCTCCCGGTTTAAAAATTACCGATCGCGCTTTTGGAACTGGTTGGCGAATGCCAATTGCTAGTAACTGGGTTGGTGTCAAAAACGCTTACCAGACTAAAACCACAGCTACACCTAACCTTAGTTTGTTGTGATGGACAAGATGCTCATCCGCAAATCAAGTAATTAGTTATCAAACCTCTCCCTACCTTGAACTTTTATTAAAACCTGTCCCTCTCAGATGCGAAAAGGGACAGGTTTTGCTTTGTAAAACCTCTTAGTGATCTTTTTATTAAGAGGATTAGGAAAACACTATATAACCCGTCGAATTCACTTTAAATAAATATTCTGTATTTGGGCTTTTATTTTGGGAAAATTAACTTACTCCTATACAGCTATTTAATGAAGTAGATTTAAGAATATGTCTAATGCAGTTAAAGTATTTTTTTCCTATTCCCACAAAGATGAAGTGTTCCGTGACGAATTGGCAACTCATCTTAGCATGATGAAACGTCAAGGAGTTATTGAAGCTTGGCACGATCGCGAAATCAGTGCTGGTAGTGAATGGGCAAATGCGATCAATGACAATCTTGAAGTTGCAGATATCATTCTGCTGCTGGTAAGTGCTAACTTTCTAGCTTCACATTACTGCTACGACAAGGAAATGACACGGGCAATGGAGCGACATGAAACGAGGGAAGCTCGTGTAATTCCGATTATTCTGAAGCCGACGGACTGGAATGATGCACCTTTTAGTAAACTGCAAGCACTCCCGAAAAATGCCAAACCGATCACAACTTGGCAAGACCAAGATGAGGCTTTTTTAAATGTTGCTCAAGGGATTCGCAAAGTAGTTGAAGATATTGCTAAATCAAAATCCTCTTCCCCAACTGCTTCTACAACTACTACACCTGCAACTTCCAACCCTGCTGCAACGAGTGGGGGTTTAACTGAGCGCCAGCGTCGCCGGTTAGAGCAAGAACGGGATTCACTGCAACAACAGTATGACTTAGCTAGCACAAAATTAGGTCGGCTGCGCCAAGCATACGCCATTGAAACCGATGTATCTACAAAGTGGAAACTAGAAGTGCAAATTCAGGAAGCCCAAACAGAACAAAATAGATTAGATCGGCAGCTTGAAGAAATCGAGCAAAAACTTTTGTAGTTATATTTTAAAACAGCGACAGTATCGCCATGCCCCTAATGAAGTCTGTAGTTGTGAAAATATAAAAAGTATTTGGCGTTGCTGAATCAAAATATGAATCAGGCGATCGCTGGAATAAGACTTGTACCTCACATCGTGAGCGGCACTGAACCATACTTGAGATAATGTATGACCAGTCGAATAGAGTGTCTCAGCATTTCTTCTGACTTAGAATAACAAAAAGTTTTACGATGTAGCCGAGCCAAGTAATGTCTGAAACGACTGTTTTCTCCTTCTCCCAAGGGGAGACGCTGCGCGAACAACTCGTGTCATATAGGTTTTACTAACAATATGGTCTTCGTCGCTAATAAAACAAGGATAAACGGGGTAGCCATCTGTGACGTAAAAATAAGAGTGCCAACAGCTTATAGCCTGCCACAAAAGCTTAAAAGTGTTGGAACTACGGTCTCCTAAAACCCAGGCTATAACTCCGGGAATATGCTCCTACAACTGCTGTCCACAACCAAATTTTGTTTTTTTTTACCAATAAAGGTCTCCAACTCATCAATTTGGGTGATTTCTGGTATTTCATCGTTTTCTGGTGTATCAGACAAAGTATTTCCAAGCTCTTTTACCCAATTTATAACAGTCGTATGATAGCGAAGCGTTAGCGAGTCCGCGAGCGTCTGCACTTTTCTTACCCGTTCTATTGCGCGAAAGCCAGAACCGTTGACATACATTTCTAAACATTCACGCTTGATTTGTTGTGAGTAACCTTTCGGTTCATAAGAATCAATAAACTGACGACCACATTTCACACAGATGTAATTTTGCTTACCTCTTTGTTTACCATTTTTGCGAATGTGGGTTGATGCACATCTTGGACATTCCATAGCGATCGCACTAATTCATATTTCTATTCTGCAACGCCAAGTATTTAGTCGTTATCTTCAACTTGATATCTAGCTTGTCGGAGACATTGCTCAACCTCTGAGCTTAATCAATAGGTTATTTTTACTCATCTAAACGGTGTGCGATCGCATTCAGCAATGACTTAAAGTCTGATTCGCTGTGAATATCAGGGGTGAGCGTGTTCATATCTTTTAGCAGGTTGGTTAGTTCCGCGATAGTGTTGCGAATCTCGGTGTATTGGTCAATTTCTTCACGAAATCCCTGTAAATTAGCTGCACCAACTGCTTTCATAGCTTCGTCTAATTCTTTAATTTCGTCTTCCCAATGCTTAATATATTTAAGTCTTGCAACAGGTTTATAAATTTGGGCATCCGCTAACACAATAGGGAAAATTCGATTATAAAACTCTCCATTTTTAGCGATTTGCACTAGCTCAAACATACAATTGGGAGATTTTAAATACTTGTCACTAATAACTGCGATCGCACATTTCCCGCGTCCAATCCGTTCCATAAAGGCTTTAATTAGTCCTTTGTAGCCCAAATCGCGTTTATCGCGGATGATTTTGATTCCTTTTGCCTGTAAAGTCTCATCTAGTTTATTGACAAATTGCTCACTTTCTCCGCCCCAAGCATAAGAGATGAAAATTTCCTTCTCGAATTCAATAGCAGATTGACTATTCACGATCTGTTTTTGTTCTTCTTCACTATCTCGTAAACGATGCGTCAATGATTCATCTCGCTTGCGCTCCAGTTCGCTTTGCAATTGTGCAACTTGGGGGTTGATTTCCTCAGCTACTTTTGCGGGTTGAAATATGACATCATCTATTAACCTGCGGACATCTAGCATTTCATAGCTTTTCTCGCACTCCTTCTGGTAACGACCAGCGTTTAAGCGCTTGTAGAGTTCCTCTAGAGGATATGAATAAGGTGTTTGACTATCTTTGCAAGTCTCACAGTTACACGGAACTAGGGTTTGATATTGCAAACGTTCGTAAGAGTTATGGATTTTTTCGAGTTCATGGGTGATGACAGCCATCAATTCTTTTTTACGGTTTCCGGTTACACGGATTTTAATTTCCCGTTGATTGTAGTTTTCAATGACTTCTGCGCGAGTTTGGTCTTTGTTGAGAACAACACCGTTTTTCCAAACGAGTTTTTGCTGTTCAATCCAAGGATGCGTCTCGACAATAAAGCGGGTGAGGATGCCTTTGGGCATGAATGTATAGGTGTAGCGCAGGATAAGGTTATTGCGATCGTCCCAGGTAAAATCAGGTTTGTTGGCAGAGAGTAATTGAGGTGCAATATAAGTGCTGGAACGACTAGGTATTTTATAGCATAGTTTAAATTTCATCATTAGCTGCAACAGTTCTGGTCGCATATAGGCATATTTGTCTTCATGCCAAATATTTCCTAAATCATCACGGTCAAATTGACCCAGGTTTTCAATGACTTGTGGATTATCTAACACTTTGTAAACGGCATCTGTACCCCAAGTTGGTTTGAGAATCACGGTTTTTCTTAACAAGTCATCGTCTTGAAAGTGTAGGCATACACCTAAATCATGCAGATAGCCACTGAGTTGGAGTTTGTCCTCCTGTTTAGTAAAACCATGTTCTTGACAGATATTCAGATATTTTTCCAAGGTAATATATTCGTGGGAGTCACGTTCTAAAGCTTCCCGCACTTTAACCCAGGTTTTGGGGAGTTTTGTTCCTACATGGGGTAGGTTACTAATATAGTGCTGAACTGTATTCAAGATTTCTTGCAGACCGCGATCAGTGGCAAGGTTTGTAGTAAGTGTTTCCTTAAAATTGGTGAATTCGCTCCGTAACTCCCGCTCATTTATTTCTCGTTTGCGCTCCTGCTTCTCATTTTTGATAATGAGTAAAGGACTATCATCGCTCAACAATTTAACCACATTTAGCCAGTAGTAAAAATCTGTGTCTTCTTTGCGAGTATCAGCAACTACGGCATAAAAAGAGCGTTTGGTAAGAAAAAATTGGTGGGTAGCATGATAAATCTCCTGGCCACCAAAGTCCCAAATGTTGACCTGAAATTCTTTACCCTTGAAGAGGAACTCCCATTGAATAACATTAATGCCTTCGGTAGAACTTTCATCCTGCTGTAGCTGATAGTTTGGGTCTTTAATTTTTTTTGCTAGCGTAGTTTTACCTGCACCAGCTTCTCCCACAATGAGTAACTTGGCTTCGTAAAGGAGATCAGTTTTTTGTTCTAGCTGCTGCCTGCAAAAGTCAAGAATTGCTCTTAAACCTTTCCTGATAATTTCTAGTGGAGGTGATTCTAAAGGATTGTTGCTGAGGTAGAGGGTTTGCAGGTTGGTGAGTTGGCCAATTTCCGGTGGCAGACTGCCCAGTTGATTACTGCTGAGGTCGAGGGTTTGCAGGTTGGTGAGTTGGCCAATTTCCGGTGGCAGACTGCTCAGTTGATTACTGCTGAGGTCGAGGGTTTGCAGGTTGGTGAGTTGGACAATTTCCGGTGGCAGACTGCTCAGTTGATTATTGCTGAGGTAGAGGGTTTGCAGGTTGGTGAGTTGGACAAATTCCGGTGGCAGACTGCTCAGTTGATTACTGCTGAGGTCGAGGGTTTGCAGGTTGGTGAGTTGGCCAATTTCC
>NZ_WBKL01000036.1:0-92156 GCF_015714705.1 Nostoc sp. NZL
CGTCGCCGGAGCCTTCGCTGGATTTCTCGCTGGAGCCAGAGCCGGAGCTTTCGCCGGAGCCGTCGCCGGAGCCTTCGCCGTCGCCGGAACGTTAGTAAGCATTTACATCGCTTGGCAAGCCATGAAAGGAAATGAGAAATATTCCCTAATTCGTAATATTGCCGTTGCCTTTGCAGCTACAGGCGGTACAAGCTTTCGTAACGCCAACTTGACCAATGCCAACTTCACCCAAGCCACACTCAAAAGTACAGATTTCCGCAACGCCATCCTCACCCTTACTCGTTGGCATCAAGCCACGATGCTTGACCGTGTTCGCCCTGGTAAAACCTATCTGCACAATTCACAAGTACGTCAACTACTAGTTACCGGACAGGGACAAGACAAAAACTTCGACCGTGAAAATCTGCGGGGTATCAACTTACAAACAGCAAACCTAGCAGATGCCAGCTTTATCGGCACTGACCTCAGTAAAGCTAATTTGCAAGATGCTGATTTATCCAGAGCCAAACTCAAACAAACCCAACTAGATGCAACCGATTTCACAGGTGCAACCCTCACAGGTGCATTCATTGAAGATTGGGGTATTACAAATACAACTAAATTGCATGGGGTCAGTTGTGAATATGTCTTCATGCGTTTACCCACCAAAGAAAACCCTGACCCCCTCCGCAAACCAGATAACAATAAAGAAGTGTTTGCAGATGGGGAGTTTGGTGATTTTATCAAACCAATTTTTGACACACTGGATTTGTACCATAACCAAGGTGTTGACCCAAGAGCGATCGCAATTTCCTTTAAGCAGTTAGCAGAGAATCACCCAGAGGCGGATTTACGGATTGTCGGGATGGAAGTGCGGGGCGAAGATAAGTTTTTACTTCGTGCTAAAACCGCACCAAAAGCTGATAAGTCTGAACTGAATGCAGAATATTTCGCCAACTATAATCAACTCAAAAATCTTCCGGCCAGAGAAATTAAATTATTACTAGTAGAAAAAGATAATCAAATCCGCAGATTAGAGAATATGGTGACGACGGCGTTAGAGCGCCCTAGCTTTTATTCAAATATCCAAGTAGAAGAGGTAGGTACTGTGAATCAAAATCAAGGGGGAATTAATCAAAGTGCAAATAATAGTCAATTTGGCCAAGGGCAACAAGCAGCACAAGGAGGCGAGAATCAGCTATCTATGAATAAGAATAACGACGAAAATTATAACACTAAATATAATTTTCCTAATTCTCGTGAATTTAACGTTGTTGATAAGGCTGAATCTGGTAGCCAACAGATAGTTAATAACCATCCTAATTCTGCACCAGAAAAAAAACAAAATCTTGCAGAAGCCGCAGCAGAAATTCAGCAATTACTAGAGCAATTAAGCCAGTCTTATCCTACCAATACCAACTCTGAAAAAATGGTACTTGCAATAGAAGCCAAGAAACACGTCGAAAATAACCCAACTTTAATGCAGAAAATAATTAGTGCCTTAGAGGCAGGTGGTACGGCTGCTCTAGAACAACTTCTTAGTCATCCCGCAGCGAGTTTTGTGATTGGAGTCTTCGAGGATTTTAAAAAGAACTCCAAGTAAATATTAGCCTCAATAGAAAACACCAAACGAGTTTAGAAAAGTCCTTGCTGTGTTTGGTGTTAACCAAAGTTTTAATACTACTAAAAGTTTCGCATGAACCAGTCTGAGAATTCTGATGACAATCAACCATCTTCGCCTGAGCAAGGGATAAAACAGCAGGCTAATAATTCAAGATTCGTTAGTGGACAGCAGGCTACAATAGGTGAAGATAATATCCAAATTCAGGGTGATAATAACTTTATAGTTAAAACCTTGACTTTTTTAGTTGATAAGCAGACAACAACATCAATAAACTATAAGAAGAGATTGCTTGTAAAAGTTAAAGACGAAGTTGAATACCGGCTAAAGAAGTCTTTACATAATGCTTCATTGATAAACTTAGGGATAGAATCACATCCTCAACAGGTGAATAACCCTTTGAATGCTCTCGTAAAAATTGGGTTGAAACCTCCTGAACCCATCCCAGAGAATACTACTATTTTGGAAGTCTTTGATTCTGTTAATGGTCAACTGTTAATCTTAGGTGAGCCAGGAGCAGGGAAGACAACTACTTTGCTAGAATTAGCAAAAGTTATTATTCAACGCACTAAAGAAAAAGAAGATTATCCCATTCCTGTATTACTTAATCTTTCTTCTTGGAAAGAAAATGACCAAGCTATAGAGAAGTGGAAAGAATCAAAAAAAAATAACAAAAATAATCAAAATAACAAGCCAAAGCCGTTACTTTTAAAATGGCTAATATCAGAAATTCAGTCAAAACACGGATTTTCAAATGAAGTGATTATGGACTGGATCAAAGAGGGGCAGCTATTACTTTTCTTAGATGGTCTGGATGAAGGTGAGCCTACAAGGCAAAAAATATGTGTTGAAGCTATTAATGAATTACTTCAAGGAGAGTGGCAATTTTCAAAGCTTGTTGTTGCTAGTCGTATTAAAGAATATGAAAGTCTTGAAATACAACTTCAACTTCAGGGAGCCATATATTTACGCTCTTTAACTGAAAAACAAATTAAGGACTATCTTAGTACTATTAACCTTATTGAAATTTGGAATAGCATTAAAGACAATCCAGAAATTTTAGATTTAGTAAAAATACCTTTGTTTTTAAATATTACCGTTCTGACATATAGCGATAGCGAAAATTTTTCTATTAGCAAGTGGCAAGAATCAATTTCTATCCAACAAAAAGCTGATTATTTGCTGAAATCGTATAGAGAAAGGATGCTAAAAAGAGAAATTTCTAGTGAAAAAGATAATATTAATGAGTACACATTCTCAAGGGAAAAAACTTTAAACTATCTTGTAATCCTAGCTAAAATGCTAAATAAAAACTCACAAACAGAATTTTTGATTGAAAATATTAATGGTTCTTGGTTAAAAAGTGAAATTGATATTTTTATTTATAAAATATGGACTATGTTAATTTATGTGATTTTCCTATTTATAATATTTACATCTATTTTTTGGGCAGTTTTTAACAATTATTATATAGCATTGCTTTTGAGTTTTTTATTTAGCTTATATTGGGGATTAATCTTTTTCTTTGGTTTTGATACTAACGAAAATATAAAAAATAAATTTAATGTTCAACATCTCTTCCTCCGCCGTATTCTCTACCGCAACGGCTACATCCCCTGGAACTACGCCCGTTTCCTCGACTACTGCACAGAGCGTATGTTACTCCAGCGTGTTGGTGGTCGCTACCGTTTCATCCACAAACTGCTGCAAGACCACTTCGCCGAAATGCCTAAGCAGAATTAAAAAACCACCCACTAGGGTGGTTGTAACTAACCTTGACTAGTTCGTGTGAGATTTGGCGATCGCGTCACACTCCTCAAGTTGAGGTAACGAGTTTCGCTTAACCCAAGTCCAGGTTATGTTGTGAATATCGGCGGCTACATCAATTTCTTGCCATAGGTCGAGATTGACTTTCCGTTTCCAGCCTTTAGACATGGTGTTGACCAGGTACTGGGAATCAGAAATTATCTCGACATCACAAGCGCATTTGAGAGCGCGTAGTCCAGCCAAAGCCGCCATTATTTCCATGCGGTTGTTAGTAGTTTCCTCAACACGACCACTAACAGTTTTAGGTAGATATTTCTCTGAAGTCAGAATAGCAGCATAACCACCAACGCCAGGATTACCCGCACAAGCTCCATCACAGTAAATAGTGATTTTCATTTCCTTGAGACACAACAACACCCCCTGCAAGCGACAGCAATTAATCTAATAACTCTACGAGAAACTTCAATCTCATCAATGCGATCGCTGCTTGAAGTGGAACTATTGACCGCCCGACTAAATTTATTATTTCTCTTCTACCAGGGGTTCTTGGTTGAACTCCAGAACTAATTGGTCGTGGGTTATGTTTCCACCAGCCGGAAAAAGTAACTCCAGATAACCAGCCGGAAATCCCATCATCCATAGGCATACTAAGGGGTTGAGTTTTTGGGTAGTGGATAAACGACCTTGCGATCGCAATGTGACTTCCAATTTGTTGGTTCCAGCATCGCCACCCTTGCCGTTGCTGCAAGGATAAGTTGTTACGGTGTCCAACAACAAATACTCGGTTTCGCTCGTGCGGTGCGCCAAGCTCCGCCGCCGAGATAAGCTCAACTTCTGTTTGATAGCCTGCCATTCTGAGTCCGGCAATAGCCGCTCGAAGTCCTCTGTAGATAAATCCTTCAGGCTGCTCCACAACCACGAACTTTGGCCGCCCGAAGCAGATACACCGCAAAGATTCATACCACAGGCTTGATTCTGGGTGTTCAAGTCCTGTTCGTTTCCCGGCATTGCTTGTCCCGGTACAGGGAAATGAGATGAAGTAGACATCAGCTTGTTCTGGAGTTGGTTGATAGGTTTTGATGTCTGAGTGAATGGGAATATTCGGGTAGTGCGATCGCAATACTTTTTGTGCAGTACCTCTAATTTCTACAAACTCAAACGTATGAAAGCAATTAAAACCATAAATCTCACTGACAATTTCCGCCGCTAGCTCCCATGCCCCAATACCTGCAAAAAAGTCAATGCAAGTCAAAGGAAATGATAATAAACGCTGTCGCTTTGAGGGAGTGATTTCTATCATTTAGTGAGGTTTACTATCATGCAAACTCAGCAAACATTGAGTAAGTCTGATTTGTTGGAACTAGTAGCAAAGATTAACTTACTTGCAAATTTAGAAAAAGATGAAAATCTTTCTTTAATCTTGTCCGGTGCTAGTCTGTCAATCCAAGACTACTTGTTCCTCAAATCAAAACAGAACATTAACTAATTAGCGCCAACTAATTAAGTGGGGAGAGAAGCAGAACTCCCCACAGTTCTAAAATACAGGTATTAGGTTAATTTTAACATGAACAAAATTAAATTTTCAGGCATTAAATGTCAGGTTTTACAATCTTCACCACATGGTAATTATTTGGTGGCTAAATTGAGCAACCGCATTGTAATATGTGGAACTTATAGCAATCAATTTAACTGGGAGGAGTCACCAGATTTAGATTCTGGGTTTACTAGCTTTATCACTTATATTGGATTAAGGAATGAGCTAGAGTTTCCAAGATTTAGAGACTTGGCGATCGCTCACAATGGCTACTTTGACAAAGATGATGGCAAACCCAGAAAAGCAAAACGAGTACTAGGGTTTTCACTTGAAATTAAGATACGTGGATTGCTACCAGAATCAGTTGTTGAGTTAGTTAAATTAGGATAACAAATGGCAATAGCGTTATTGAACAAGCAGTAATGCTATTGCCGTCGTTTTTAGGTTTTGATTAAATTTAAGAGGTCAAGACAATGATTGGAGAATTATTTACTACTGGAGTTAGCATCAAACAGCAGTACCCTGGTGATGAAAACAAATGGATTGCAGTTATTAGATATGAAGATGAAAGCCATGCTAACTTGCATGGTGTACAAGGAACCTTACAGAACAAATACGGTGATGATCTGCTGAATGCTATAAAAACTGTTTTGGCGGATAGCGAAAAGATGGGAATTAAAATGATGACTTTACCTAACAGCAATCCTAGCCTATATGTCAAAGACTTATTTGTAAACAATCAAGAGACTTGGGAACAGATTAATTTAGCTGCTGATGCACTGAACTTTGAGGTTATGAACTGCCTCGATAAATAACAAACAAGCATATAGCGTTATTAGTGAATCAATAACGCTAACTGTTTTGATTTTGACAAATGCTTTATATATTATTGATTTGTAATCAGTGATTACTTGGTGCTGAGGCGCTGTCGCGTAGAGGTGTCGATTTCATTTGGAGATTAATTGATATGACTGCTACTGAAACTATCACAGTTATTCTTGAGCAATTCGACCCCAATAAATTCAGATTAGAGAAAGTTGGTTTTAGACTTTCAGACAAATGCTTTAATGTCTGCGGTGGATGGGGCGATGACGATGATTTACGGTATTCCCGTCTCTACAGAGGTCAATGGACTACTGAACAAGTTCGTCAACAACTTTGGCAAGAAATCAAGCAATATCTACCACGTTACAAAGCTGGAGAATTGAAGCTCTATGGCGAAGAATCAAGGTGGTATCGAGGCAAGTGGTTCAAACCAATTATGTTCTTAGTTGAAGCTGCTAAAGAGCATGGTTATGTCAAGCTAATTTATGCTAGCGATCGCCCCCACGCAGAAATGATTAAGCGCTGTGTTGAGTGGTTATTGACTCAGGTTTAGTGCTTGATATTGGCTGATGAATGTGTGAACAAATAGTTACAGTTGCCCCTATGTTGGGGCGCTGTTCTGGAAATTATTAAACTAGGTGAATTATGGATATCATTCAAGTTGTAAATGGTAAAACTCACGGCTTTATCGGTGAAAGTAAAATCTACATTGGTAGAAAAAGCCAACCTTATTCACTACCTCAAAGTCCGTTACACAATCCGTACATAATCGGTAAAGATGGCGATCGCCGGGAGGTCTGCCAGAAGTTTGATTTGTACCTTTGGAAGAAAGTTAAGCTCTGGTCTGAAACTGGTGAATGTGACGATACTGTGATGGAAATTAAAGATATTGCTTGTCAGGTTAAAGAACGTCGTGCCAAGAAAAACAACGGCGAAGATGTTAAGGATATTGAACTAACTTGTTATTGTCATCCTTGGCAGTGTCACGGCGACGGAATTATCAGATGTGTGAATTGGATTTTGCAGCAAAGTTTGGTGTAATTAGCTGTCGCTACAAGAAGTTGATTTAGTTTGGTATAGCCTAATGACTATAGTCATGATTTCAGGCAGTCGGTCTATTAGACAGTTGCCCAAAGAAGCCATCGCCTCTATCGACAAAATCATCGAACTTAGCTTTGAGATAATTATCGGTGATGCCCCAGGTGTTGATGCTTTAATTCAGCAATATCTCAGACTCAAAGGTTATGAGAAAGTGACAGTTTACTATGCAATGTTCAACGGCTTGGGATGTCCCAGAAACAGTAACGATTACCCGACAGTTGGCATTGCTGGTAATTACGTCGATAGAGATACTCAACTTTGTGCGATCGCTAATTATGGTTTAGCAATATGGGACGGACGTAGTAAAGGTACTCGTGACAATATTGCTAAAGTCAAGCGCACTAAGGTAATTGCTGTAATTGTCTGATTTGATAGCTTCAACTTCCTATGTAGAGGTTGGGGCTTTTTATTTTCAGCGATCGCAATGCTTAAGTCAATTAGGTTGCTATCGCTTAAGGAGTATGGTTTTATTTTAGACTTAGGTGAAATAATGAAGGAAATAAATCAAGGTAAAATTTGTCCTTACTGTAACAAACACACTGAATTTGTTGATAGCTCTGTAATCTACGGCAAGTCTTACGGAATGATTTACCTTTGTCGTGATTGTGATGCTTATGTCGGATGTCACAAAGGTACAAACATAGCTTTAGGAAGTCTTGCAAATAGTGAATTAAGAATGCTAAGAAATCAAGCTCACGCTCTTTTTGATCCGATGTGGAAAGCGAAAATGAAGCGTGATCGCTGTAGTAAAACTAAAGCTAGAAAGTCTGGTTATAAATGGTTAGCCCAACAAATGAGAATCGATAGAAAAATTACACATATTGGAATGTTTGACGAAGAACAATGTAAACTTGTAATTGAGATTTGTTTGCCATACTACACTAGTAAATGATTTTGTGATAATCCTAATTTAATTTATAGAGCTTAGATAGTTAACGATCGCCCAGATAATACATATACCTAAAGTTTTTCGGCGAGGGCGCTGTCGCGCAAGGGAAGTGACGTTTTTCTCTTTTTGGAGATTTTCATTATGGCTATCAACATTCTTTCTAAATCAGTTAAAAGACTTTCTCAACTCAAAGATGCTATTCGTATCCTTGCTTGGGAACAGTACAAGATTGAGAATAAAGAAGTTAAAGGCTTAGAAGGTTATCAATTATTTGCTGAAGAATGGCAAGCTCACGAGATTCATGATATGAGTCAAATTGAGTTTGATAAGTTCATTGCAAATTTAGGTTATACCGAGGCTGATTTAGTTGCAGAAAGAAGTAGGTATTACAACAAGCGTAACCAAATCAATGGTACAGCTAGTGTTCCTGCGACTCCTCAAGATATTGAAATGGATAATAGTGATAATTATCCTCCGTACTAATATCTGATTTATTAGTTTGATTTGAAAGTCCTAGTTCCCCTTGTGGGAATTAGGGCTTTTTTTTATTCGACTTAATTGCATTAGACTGCTGTCGCAGATGGAATTTAATTTAGTTTTTGAAGTTTACTTTATGATTCACTTACAGCAATATTTATCTCTAGAGCAGCAAAGTCAAGTTATACAAGCTTGCCGTGAAGTTGCCAGAATATCACCTCTTTACACTCCTAAAATGCCATCTGGTAAACCATTCAACTGTCAACAGACCAGTTGTGGTAGTTATGGTTGGATTTCTGATAGAAGTGGTTATCGATATTCTGAAATTCATCCAAATACTGGTAAGCAATTCGCTCCAATACCAGAAATAATTTATAATCTCAGTAAGTCTTTAGCCACACAGATTGGTGAACTTGATTATATTCCACAGACCTGCTTAATCAACTATTACAAAAGCAGTGGTAGACTTGGTTTACATCAAGATAATTCCGAGCAAAATCTAAAGCCAGCTATTATTTCGATTAGTCTTGGCGATGATGCAGTTTTCCTCGTAGGCGGTACTAAACGGTCTGATGCTACCAAAGAAATTCTGCTAAAAAGTGGTGACATAATCATCATGAATAGTGAATCTCGATTGCTTTTTCACGGAGTTAAGAAGATAATTCCTGGCACTTATAACTTGTTAAAAAGTGGCGGTAGATTGAATTTGACTATTCGACAAGTTTACTGATTTGATTGTAGCCGGTCGCTTCTTAGTTGAGGCGATCGCTGTATTCTACAAAACGAATATTAATTAATGCTGTCGCTTTCAGGGATTGATGTGTAACTTTGATTAAAAATGCCAGACTACACCCGCCAAATAATTGACGCTCACGGAGCGCCAACCGCAGAAGTTAGATATGAACCGGAATATCCTGAACTCTATGACGATAGTTTTAGCTGTCCAGACGACACAGAGAAAGCTATAGCTTTAAACTGTCTGTATTCAGCAAAATATCAGTTAGAGAACCTGAATAAAAACAGTTCCTTCTCCCCAGAACAGCGCATAGAGCTAACTAAGAGATTTGTTGATAGTGCGATTAAGGCATTAAGCAAATGAAAGCATTTATTACAGGGCATCGGGTCATATCAGAATCTGCAATCGCTCAACTAGATAACTTGATTGACTTCGCAATTCAACGAGGTGTGACCGAGTTTTTCAACGGGATGGCAATAGGAACAGACCAAAATATTGCAGATATCCTGATTGAACGTAGATTAGATTGGACAGCTGTAATACCGTGCGCGAATCAAGGTAGGTTCTGGAGTCTTGAGCAAAAGGCGAGATACGAGGAATTGCTACTCTACACCCCTAAGAAAATCATACTTACTGATGTGTACTATCCAGGTTGTATGCAGGTAAGGAATAAATACATGGCTAATTGTTCTGACATTTGTCTAGCCGTGTATGATGGACGGCTGACTGGGGGTACTGCATTAAGTGTCAGTATGGCGATCGCTCACAACCTCCCAATCATTAAGTTGAATCCCAAAACCTTGGAAATTACGCTAATTGAACCCAGACAACTAAGTTTATTCTGATGCTATCGCTTCCCGATTCCGTTGTGTTTTGGGAAGCAAGTTGGAAAATACTTCTTGTTTTAATTGGATTGTCAGAAATAATTTTGTAGATGCTGACTTTTGGTTAGTTAATAAGGGTAGTTTAAAAGATTTAGGAAAACCCATCAATGAATTTAAACCATATTATACAGGGCTAAAGTGTCCGGTACTGATATTACCTGATTATGGATATTATCTCTGCGTTTATTTCCAGACAATTGGTTTTTGGCAACAATACGGTATTGGCACAACTAACTACAAAAACCTGAGAATTACAGATATCCGTAGGGTTTTTAATGAATTATCTAAGCAACATTCAATGAGTAAAAAAATAGTGAATATCCATTAATCACTACTGGCGTGGTTTTACTGCATTTATTGAAGATACCGTAACGCTACTCTAATGTTATTTCACAGTATCAGAGCAAGTTACTTGTTATTGATGCTGTCGCTTTTTGATGTTGATTTTTTGGATTGATTTGCATAGTTTATCTAGAAAGTCTCTGTACTTTTACTCAGATTTGCAAAAAGTACAAGAGTTTCATTAATCCCGCAGAATTCCAAAAGTATCAAAGCAGTTCTTCTACTTCAACAAGATTAATTATGACAACTCAAGATTTTCTAACCGCTCTATCTTCTGCATACTGGGAAATTGATTATTACAAATTCCTAGAGATGACTGGATTTGTTAATAGTCAATACTCGCTTGAGAAATTCAAGCTATTTCAACAAAGTGCTAAAGGTTTGATTCAATTTGACGTACAAACTTTGGAGTCTTTGATTAATACTGAAACAAAAAAGACTGCCGAGGCAGCCTCCGTGTAAATAATTGTTTTTTTCGATACCATTCTACCATGCAAATTCTACAACATTTATTGACCCTGCGTTCAAAAATTAATGCAATTCAACATGAAATTGACGCATTAATGCCCGATGCAATTGTCGAAGCTTTGCAAGTTGCTAACAATAACAAAAATCAGACAGTGTATCGAGAAGAGAATAACGGGAAGATTGTTTTGGTATTCAAAAAACAGTTTCCCACTGCCAAGGATGACTTGAAATTAAGTCGATTGGAATCTGATCTTACTGGGGCGATCGCCAAGCTAAACGAAAAGTATTCGGCTGAGATTCAACAAATCGATTCTGAAATTCAGCAATTGCAAGAAGCGATCGCCCAGTTGGAGAGCAAAAAGCAAAAGCTGTTATCCAGTCGTTATATTTCTCGACTTAGAAATAACTACGAAAAGCATCGGCAATTATCTACTTATTTGTCTCCTAATTTGTCGGTTTATTTGAATTAAAATGTAAGCATAGTGTAGAGGTTAATTCCTCTACTATTGCATCAATGCTGTCGCTTTGTGGTTTTGGTGTTTTAATTATTGAACATGGACACAACGCAACTCAATGATGTTATTGCAACATTGATTAACCATTACAGCATTGCCGAAGTGCTTAACGAAATAATCAAAGTCTGTGAAATAGCTAATGCTAATAATCCTGGCTTTGGCTGGGATTCAGATAGAGAAGCGATCGCTGGAATATTACCAGTGATTAAAAACTGATTTTTTGATTTTGTGAATTTTGAAGTGATGTAATTTTTGAGGAAATTAGATGACATTCTCAGTATTTGGAACGAAACCAAGTGATTCGATTTGCTTGCCTGAAATTCCCTACTCAGCACGTTTAAACTGTAAGCTTGGCGGTATTTTTGTCGGGGGTCAAGAGGACATTCATCGTAGAACTAGCTCAAATGAAACGGTTGACATTGCAATTATAAAAGTCAGCAAGTATTTTGGTAGTTTAGGTTTGGAATACGTTGGCCAATGGATGCAGATATTCTTTATCCCGGCTCCGAATGTAAGTCCAAAAGTTTTACCGACTAACACTGTTTGCGTTGCTTATATCAAAAAGCAAAACATTTCAAATTTATTCGCCAAAGTTCAAGAAGTGATTGGTGAGGAAGACCCAGGTACAGGAATCTTTACTATTGGCTTTGAAAAACAAGCTGGTAAAGATAATTCAACTTACTACACTATTAACTTTGGCTGGCGCAAGCGGGAAGGTGAAGAAGAAAATAAGCAGTTGCAGCAAATTGCTGGTTTTCTGCAAAGTAATCCAACATTAATTGACCTTGAAGGTACTCGCACTATGCAATGTTTAGATGGACTTTCTACGACAGAAGTAGCAGCAATTGTGGGCGGAGTTGAAGAACTAGAACAGTTGCCATCTACGCCTAGTAAAAAGCAATTGAAAGGTACTAAAGGTTAGTATTAGCTACTTATAGTGCAGGGCTGGGAGCAATCCCGGCTCATTTTTTAATGCTGGTACTTGTGAAAAACAATTTTTAAATTAGGAAATATGGTTATAAACATCGGTTAATTAACCGTTATCGCATTTCGTAGAGATACTGATGCGATCGCAGTCTTTTTTTAATGCTGTCGCCTATCAGTGATGATTATTTATAAATTACTGCAATGGAAATAGATTTTAGTTGTCTAGATTGCAAATATCACGAGCATTATTATAACGCTCAGAGTATGGGAGAAGGCGAACCAGAATTGGAATTTTACTGTAATCATCCAAAGGTATCACAATTTGAGGTTGATGAGGAATCTGAACTTTTTAAAATTGCTCAAGATTGTTCTTTCTTTGAACCTACTGAGCTATTAAAGGCTGAATTAGATGATACTCATAAACCAACTAAATCATGTTTTCAATGTAAATGGATGTTTGCTAATCTTCCACCTGAATTATTAGAAAAATCAGACTTTGATGATTCAGAGTTTGAATGGCGGTGTGAACATCCTGAATGTGGACAGGAAAACTCAGGGATACCAATCTCACCAGAGGATCTTGCACCAGATCCAAACTGCAAAGAATGTTACGGACGTGGAATAACTTATGCCGGAAGTGAAGGTTCTTTCTTTTGTGAATGTTTTCCTGATGAAACCAACCATTTACACGTAGCCGAATATCTTGCTAATCATTGTTCAAAATATGAAGTTAAAATATGAAATTACTAACAGGATTTATACCAAAAGCATTGTTGACTGCAAACAAGTCTTATCGTCATAAGCCACCAAAGCAACGCTTGTTAGAGGTCATTGAGTTATTAGATGCTCATGGGGAACTGACAGATTATAACGCGCGGTTACTTGAAGCGATCGCACTATCACTGTTCTGGGATGAAAAAGCCTACCTCAAGTTTGAAACTCTGGGTTTGGAACTGGCTGAAGAACAGTTTAATTTAGCCTTTATCAATTGTGAACATGATGAAGCTATAGCCTCACCAGAAAACCCTAGAAATTGGAAGAAGTAATAATTAATGGGTTGGGAGTTTTCCCAGCCTAATTATTAAATGCTATCGCTTGATGAATTTAGTTATTACAGAGCGCAATAAATGAGTAAAGATTCTGCAATTCAGTGGACTAAAGGCACATGGCCAATTGTAACTGGCTGTGAGTTTGCAAGTGAAGGTTGCATAAATTGCTATGCCTTAAAGGATAGTTGGCGACTCGCGCACAATCCTAATCCCAAGGTTTCAGAACCGTACAAAGATACAGTTGTAAAAACGGCTAACGGCAAGCTGCAATGGTCAGGATTGGTAAAATGCCATCCTGATAGATTGGGCTGGATTCTGAACTGGGGAAGTTGGCAAGATTCTCATTTAGTCTTTGTCTGCAACATGGCAGACTTGTTTCATAAGGATGTTCCGTTTGAGTTTGTAGACCGAGCGATCGCCTACATGATTTTGGGTGCTTGGAACAAATACCAAATCCTGACCAAACGCCCACAACGAATGATGGAATACTTCACCGCTCCTGATCGTACAGAGAAAATCCAAAATGCTCTAATTCTGGCTTGGGACACAGTTATGGACAATCCCAGCAGAAAAGTAAAGACAATGCTTGAAGGTTCACTGGATAGTGACTGGTTGTTGAAACAAGCCAAAAATCTCAAGCTACCGCTAGAGCATATTTGGCTGGGTCATTCTGTTTGCACGCAGGAGGATGCCCAAGATATTGATTATTTGCTAAAAACTCCCGCAGCAGTACACTTTTTTAGCTGTGAACCTTTACTGGAGGAGGTTGATTTGTCGCAATGGTTGGGCGAGTTTATTGGTGAAGGTATGTGTGATGCTTGTGGTGAACAAGGCAAACTCTATGCTATTAACGTTGCGCCCGTAGCTGGGGCGGCAATCTGTACTGAATGTGCGCCGCGTCCTGATTGGGTTATTGTTGGCGGAGAGTCAGGCGCAAAAGCTAGACCAACTTATCTTGAGCATTTACGATCGCTCATCAAACAAGCTAACTTCGCTGAAGTCCCGGTATTTGTCAAACAACTTGGCGCTAAACCTGTGGCTCATTGGGATGAAGAAAATCAAGTTCTCACCATGCACAAGATTAGCGATCGCAAGGGTGGAATCCTAGAAGAGTTCCCCGCAGAATTGCAAATCAGACAATTTCCCGATGCCCTATAAGAATTCAAAACGCATTTGGATTCAACCTGTTTTAGTCAATAGTTTTATTAAATAGCTAGGTTTATGGCTCTCTCCATTGGAGTGAGTCTTTTTTATTTCCAAACCCCAAGACGTTTTTCTTTAGCAATTTGTTCAGCAAGTTTTATAGAATCACTGTTGGGACAATTGTCTTGGGCATTAAACTTAGCAAGCCCCCTGAGCAATAATTCTTCTGAAAGCATTTTTTCTTCCTCGGAAGCAGTAGGGACAAAGATTTCTGCGGCATTGCCAGAAAAGACAGCCGATACAGATTTATTTGCTGTTAGGGAAGAAATTAGCTTTTTAGCTTCTGCTTGGCTTGTT
Source organism: Nostoc sp. NZL (assembly GCF_015714705.1). Taxonomy (NCBI): domain Bacteria; kingdom Bacillati; phylum Cyanobacteriota; class Cyanophyceae; order Nostocales; family Nostocaceae; genus Nostoc; species Nostoc sp. NZL. The sequence continues at coordinate 14,615 of NZ_WBKL01000036.1, forward strand.
GTCGCTACGGTCACACCACACAATTTTACCTGCCGAGTTTGATTGTCACAGACGAGAAGTAGAGAATCCCCACTTTTTACTTGCGTTGCTTCACACAATTTGCTGTTAGATAGTTCATCTCTCGACAACAGGAACAATATTATTAACCCTAAGAACCCTAAACCAAGTAGACACGCAACAATAGCAAGTTTTTTCATCTCTCTCTCAATAAAACTGACTTATTTTTAACAATTCTTCATAATGAATTAATTTCACTTATTAATTCTTTCGATAGGTATAACTTCTTCAAGGTTAAATACCCTAACTCCCAAATCAATACACAATATACCTAGCATTTGCAAGACAATGAAGATAATTAACCAACTTTTCAAACCACCAGGAATATTGTTAATAATTGCAGATACTCTAGATAAACTTTCTATTTTTTCTATATCCTTCCACTTTTCATTATCACCCTCTTGGTAAATCTCTATAGCTTTTAATCTGTTTAAAAACGAATTATGATCTGTGTAGATTATTTTTTCCATTTGTCTTAATTTTACAGACGCTTCTCTTAACTCTACTTCTAGTGTAATTAGTGTTTCAATAGACTTACGCTGGTCAACTATAGGGTTTTCTACCAAAGCTTTGACTAACCATTCCAGTTGTTCAGTGCTACGTCGTTCTTCAACAAATTTCACTGCATCAGGAATCGCCTTTAATAAAATTTTATTTCGTTCGCTAGAAGCTTTTAAGTTTTCCTCTAGAAGTTTGCGCTCAGTGATATCAATGGCTTGGCTAAAAATCAAGCTCTCTTGCCTCTTAGAACACACAAATAAACAAACTTCGTTATAGTAACATTCCCAATTTAGCTCTGTTCCCAAAGGTGAATCTACAAGATTCTTTATAATTTGTATTTGACTGTCGCATTTACTCCCAGCTGGCATACCTGGAACAGATTCTTTGTTCAAGTTAAATAAATCAGCTAGTTTTTGATTTACAGCAAAATATTTAAGATCCAAATCAATAATTGAGATGAATCCCGGCATTAAATCTAACTCAAAATTATTCATAATTCTAAAAAGATAAAAATTCATTTTATCCTATCAAAATTACTATTTCTCACAACCTATTCCATCGCCATCACCATCAAACCCATGTGGGTCATTACCGACAACCCGGAAATTACGATATTGTATTTCTCCACAGTCTATGTCAGGCGCACCCACTGGAATACATAAATCAGGATATGACGGGTCACAATTGGAGGATTGCGATACTGGCTTAGGCGATGAATTTGGTTTTGGTTTGCTGTTCTGGCTGCGAAAATCCCAAGGCATCACAGGCTTAGTCTGGTTCCAGAATCCGAGTTTTTTGCTTTTGGCATCTGCCTCCGCAGACAACAAACTGTTTTGGCTAGTAGGACAATTTTTCAAGTATTGCCGATACACAACGGCCTGTCCTTCCTGAACCATAACAAGATTGATGTTGCTATTCCCTACAAATATCTCAGCAACAAACCTGCCATACCTATCTTTTTCCTTGATCGAGAATTTAGCTAGTTTTCCAACTGGTAGTAGCTGCTTGAGCCTATCCCGCGATCGCTCACCCCAAGGAGTTTGTTTCATCTCAGCAGCATCAATACAAGCTAGGCGAATAGTTGCTTTTTTACTACCAAATTGGGCTGTTACCGTGTCGCCATCACCAACACTAATGATTTTCGCGGTGATTGGCCCAGATTGAGCCAGCACTGGCATTGACACCAAAAATAATGCAGCCGACATAGCAGCTGCAACAACAGTTTTTTTGTTCGTGATTAAACTTGGTATTGTGATATCGTTTAGAAACAGTACGCCCCTGTGAGATAATGAGATTTCCCCAGGACGAGGGAAGCTACCACCGCCCACAAGAGAAGGCCCGGATGCTGAGTGGTGGGGACTGCGAAAAGGGCGATCGCGTACTAATGAACCGCGATTTTTCAATAAACCAGCCACCGAATGGATGCGAGTCACTTCTAAAGATTCGGCAAAACTCAGGGGCGGTAAAATTCCTGGTAAGCGCCGTGCCAACATGGTTTTTCCACTACCCGGTGGCCCAACAAAAATCAAATTATGCCCACCAGCAGCAGCAATTTCTAAGGCACGACGCGCATGAGCTTGTCCTTTCACCTCATGTAAATCTGCGCCAGGGTAAGATACTGTTGCTATTTCCGTTGTGCGATCTATTTGCACAGGTTTGTAACGCCCTGGATTATTTAAAAAATCTACTACCTCAGATAGATGTTTGCAGCCGTAAACAGCCAAGTCTTGAACCACTGCTGCTTCTTGAGCATTATCAGCAGGGAGAACTAAACCTGCAATTCCCATCTTTTGGGCTGCTGCTGCGATCGGCAAAACACCAGCCACCGGACGCAAACTGCCATCTAGAGAGACTTCGCCCAAAAATAGATAATCCCCCAACAAATCAGCGCTAACTTGCTCAGAAGCCGCCAAAATTCCCACACTAATAGGCAAATCGAAACAGGGACCTTCTTTCCGTAAATCTGCCGGAGTTAAATTGATCACTATTTTCCGCATCGGAAAGGCAAAACCTGCATTTTTCAGCGTTGCTTTAACTCTTTCTCTTGATTCTTGAATCGCTGAATCTGGCAGTCCCAAGACAACAATTCCCGGTAATCCCCCTGAAACATCGACTTCCACGCCGACTTTGACGGCATCGATGCCCACAATTGATGCACTCCAGACTCTGGCAAGCATTTCTTATATAACAGTAAACCTTTCAAATCTCTAGCAGATGAGTTGCTAGATTGGCATTAGTAAAATTACAGAGACGATTTTTTCAGCAAAATAATTAAATAGCACTTTCTGGCTGTTTTATTGTTAATCAAAAATCTTTAGGAGAACCAGCCTAACCGGCTGCAACAACAGCACGGTCATTTACTAACTTGCCATCTTCCATGTAGACGATGCGATCGGCAATATCTAGAATGCGGTTGTCATGAGTCACTAAGAGAATAGTACAATCCTGTTCTTTAGCTAGTTTTTGCATCAGGTTGACCACATCTCGTCCCGATTTACTGTCAAGGGCGGCGGTGGGTTCATCCGCTAAGACAATTTTAGGATGACCAACCAACGCACGAGCGATCGCAACTCTTTGTTTTTGTCCCCCAGATAAATCATCAGGATAATAATTCAGGCGCTCTCCTAATCCTACCTCCTCTAACATTTGGGCTGACCGGGTTTTCATTTCTGGTTGCGAAATATTTTTGTGCAATTCCAAGCCCATTCTGACGTTTTGCAGCGCACTCAGGCTACCATGCAGATTGTGTGCCTGGAAAATATAACCATTACTGCGTCGCGCCTGGGTGAGTCGGGCTGCGTTAGCGCCACAAAGTTCTTGTTCTAAAACCTGCAAACTGCCGGATTGGGCAGAACGCAAGCCGCCTACTAAGGTGAGAAGTGTAGTTTTACCAGAACCAGAAGGCCCAGTCATAATAATAATTTCGCCGGCGTTAATATCGAGGTTGATATCAAAGAGAACTTGTTTGCGAAGTTGACCATGACCGAAGTAGTGGTCGAGATTTTTAACAGAGATGACAGGAGGCATAGCAATTTTAGATTTTAAATTTCAGATTTTGGATTGGGTAATTATCCCCATGCCCAATACCCATTTACTAAAACATATCTGCGGGGTCAGCAGACTGTAATTTACGGGTGGCGATCGCACCAGAAATTACGCACATAATCATAGTCAGTGTTAATACTGTCAAGGCTCGTCCTACGGTCATATAAAGCGGTAAATTGGTAGCATTACGAGTTAAATGATAAAGTCCTAAAGGTGCGATCGCTCCTGGGATAAAGCCCAAAATTGCCAAAATTATCGCCTCTTCAAACACCACACCTAATAAGTAGAGATTGTTATATCCCATTGCTTTAAAAGTGGCGTATTCTTTCATGTGGGAATTTACATCTGTAGAAAGAACTTGATAGACGATAATCACGCCTACCATAAACCCCATTGCTACACCCAGGCTGAAGATAAATCCGATAGCAGTATTTGTTTTCCAGTAATTTATTTCAAATTCGATAAATTCTGCTTGAGTTAAAACTTTGACATCATCATCTAAATGAGATTCTAAAGCTGCTTTCATCTCTTTTGGGTCATAGCCTGGTTGCAGCTGCACCAAACCGAGACTGACACCGCTGGCTTCTTGTCTGGGAAATAGTCTCAGAAAGTTTTGGTCGCTGGTGATCAAAGTACCATCTGCTATAAAGGAAGCCCCGACTGAAAATAAGCCGCTAATGGTAATTGTCCGGCGGTCGATTTCGGTTGTGACAGTTTTACCTTGTTCAATTTTGGCGATCGCTTCGTTGTAATCTCCTCTAGAGGCGCGATCGAAGAGAACGGTATCTGGTAGCTTAACAGCATCTATCTGGCGATTCACATCTGCTAAGTTAAACACTTGCTGATCGGGATTAAACCCCATAACTAATATTGTCGTCTTCTGCTGTGTTTGGGGATTTTTCCAATCAACAATGTTGATATACATTCCTTCTGCCGACTTTACACCTGGTATATCCATTGCTTGATACAGCCGCCGCCGCGTAAAATTAGACATATTTGCTAGGTTACGTGCTTGGGGGCTTATGACAAACATATCAGCCTGCATACTGCGATGCAGAATTGTGTTACTTTCAAACAAAGCAGTTTGAAATCCTAGCTGCATGAACATCAGAACATCGGCAAAAGCAATGCCTGACAATGCCACCAAAAGACGACCCTTTTCATGACTCAGTTGCAACCATCCTAAAGGTGTTCGTCGCCGCAGTTGCTGTATAAATCCAATCACAGTTCAATTACCGCCTTGACTTGCAAATTAGTTAAGCTAGAAGCATTTTGGCTAGATAGTTTGTCCAGTTGCACATGGACTTCCACTACTCTGGCATCAATATTGCTAGAGGGATCAGTGTTGATCAGATTTTGCCGCTTTACTTGCATACCAATCCTATCCACTCTTCCCTCTAATTCATTGCGTAGGGAATCACTGCTTACCCGCACCTCCTGTCCCGGACGTACTTTCTTGATATCACTTTGATAGACTTCTACTACTGCATACATCTGGTCGGTTTGACCTAAAGCCACAATTCCTTCATCGCCAACAGTTTCTCCGGCTCGTGTATTAATCTCCAAAATCCGACCGGGTTTAGGAGCCAAAACGTATGCCTGCGCCAGCTCTGCTTTAATTTTCTCCACGGTAGCTTGAGCACTCTCGATCTCTGCTTGTGCATTTGCTATATCTGTTGGACGGACTTCAGCAGTTTGATTCAGGTTAGCTTTTGCTTCATTAATCTGCTGTTGCAAGCTGGCGAGGGTTTGATCTTGGTTAGCTTTTGCTTCGTTAAGTTGCTGTTGTAGGGTAGCCACAGTTCTTGTCTGAGTGGCTTGGCTTTCAATTAAGGCTTGAGTAGATGTTTCTGCGCTTAAACGTCTGCTATCAACTTCCTGGCTAGAAATCGCTCCTGCTTTATATAAAGTCTCGTAGCGCTGCACCTCAGCTTGGGCATTACGTCTCTCGGCTGCGACGCGAGCCACTGTTGCTTGCAAGCTCTGTTGTTGCCCTTGCAGTTCTGCTTCTATACGATCAATTGTCGCTTGCTGAGTTTTAATGTTTCCTTGTAGTTCTACTTGTAGACGATTCACGTTAGCTTGGCGTGCTCCAAGTTCTCCCTGCTTGGCTCCAGCTTTTACCTGATTAAGGCGGGATTTGGCAACTTGAACTTGTTTTTGTGCTTCACCCAAATTAGCTTGTAGGCGATCGCGGTTGTCCATAATCGCAATTACCTGCCCAGCTTTGATGCGATCGCCTTCTTTCACCAATAATTGCTCTACCCGATTTCCTTCACCAGAAGAAGGCGCTGACAGTTTTATTACCTCTCCCTCTGGTTCCAACCGCCCTAATGCTGTTACTGTTTTTACCACAGGCTGAACTGCTACTGGTGTTTTTTGTTTCTCATTAGCTGTAGCCTGAAGCCTCATCACAGCATAAACGCTGATTCCGCCTATTGCTAGAGATGTAATTATTGCAAGTAGAACAGGCGATCGCACAAGATTCCGAGAAGACCTTAGACCCTCTGAATTCCTGTTTTGCTCCATACTATTTTCCCCTTACCACCAGTAGCAACTTGTACTAAACTGTACAGTTTAATTCATGCTAAACTAAACGGATTAGTTTAGTCAAGATCATACAACTAAACTTGTCAATCAATTTGCTCTGAATTATGCAGCAAATTGCTATTCCCTATTGGGATTATTCTCTACTACAAAAAAGTAGAAGGGAGGAAAGCTGATAATAGAGACTTTTGGGCTTTATCGCAGGGTATATTTATTTTCGCCATTTTGTACTGGGGCGTTTTGCAGCATCTATTAATATTGTTTATAAGAAAGGATGATTAATAAATGGTACGCATCAAAGCTGACGAAGTTGATCGAGATAATTCCGTTGATAAAGTGGAGCAAATTCTGCAAGGGGCAATGCAAGAGTTCCTGCAAAATGGCTATGCTGGTACCAGCATGGATCGGGTAGCGGTAGCAGCAGGTGTTTCTAAAGCGACAGTCTACAGCCACTTTCAAGATAAAGAAGGACTTTTTAAAGTACTGTTAGAGCAACTGACAAGCAAAAAGAACATCTCGATTTTTGGCACAGAACCTATTGAAGGAGAACCAGTCGCTATACTGCACCAAATAGCAGCCAAAGCATTAGAGCACATGATTAACGACAAAGAACATAGTGCATTTATGCGAGTCCTAATCGGGGAATCTGGGCGTTTTCCTGAGTTAGCTCAAATTTGTGTTCGGGTGATGATTAAGCCAGTAGCGGAAACTCTCACTCACTATTTGGCGGCTCCAGAATTAAAGATACCTGACCCAGAGGCAACAGCTAGAATTCTCTTAGGAGCATTGGTGCATTTTCATATTACTCAAAATGTGATGCATGGACAAGACATTGTACCAATGGAAAGCGATCGCCTAATTGATGCCTTGACACACCTAATCACTAAATGCGCCGATTGATGCTTAACAATAGTTAAGAAAAAAGCTGTAAGAAAAATATGGCTACCGAAAACCTTCTGCTTGCCGCCTTGCCCCGCGAGGTGTACAAGCGGATAGAAAACAAAATGGAGCAGGTAGACCTTTCATCGGGCAAGATACTCAACCGGCCCGGCGAAACCATCGAAGAAGTTTACTTCCCTCTCACCTGCCTAATCTCAGTCACCATCACGATGATGGACGGCAGCACGGTTGAAGCCGGAGTGGTCGGAAGCCGCGAGATGGTGGGGATCAACGCCTTCATGGGCGGTCGGGAGACGACCCAGACCCAGTACATCATTCAAGTTCCTGGCAATGCGGTGAAAATGAAGGCACATCTCCTGCTTTACGAGTTTGACACCAATAAGCCGCTGCGGGATGTGATGCTCAAATACACACAGGCTTATATCGCGCAAATCTCGCAGAATGTTGCCTGCAACCGCGTTCATACTCTAGAAAAACGCATGGCCCGTTGGTTGCTTGAGTCCAGTGACCGTCTCTACACGGATGAACTGTTCCTGTCCCATGAGTTCCTCTCCCACATGCTGGGCGTGCGCCGTTCTGGCATTACCGAAACCGCCCACCATCTGGAAAAGAAAGGTCTCATCCAATGCGGCCGAAAGAAAATCCAAACCATTGATCGGCAGGGACTAGAAGAGGCTTCCTGTGAGTGTTATGGGGTAATCAAACAAGAATACGATCGCCTGCTAAAGTTTAAGCTAGAGAAATAACAGATAAAGCAGGACATAAAACCAAAAACCGCACTTATAAGTGTCAGTGCGGCTTTGAGTTCCACAGAAATGGGGTTGGCTCTATACAATATTCGTAAAAAGTATCTGGGATGTTTGTATGTCCCAGTACTTGGGGTTATGGCATCCCCCACTGGTTTAAGGTTCCATCCTCATCTCCAGTGTAACTCTGTGCAAGTGCAACTCGATGCACAGCGGAAAAATCCCCTTGCTGTCTTCAATGGGGAGAATGTTAATTTTTTTCCATAGAAGCTACAGCGTTGCCTCCGGCATTTTTGGTTCTTTACAAGCTGTTACAAATATATGCTCTAGCGATCGCAAGATAACTAGGCAGGAATTACTTGAACAACTAGTGCGCGTTTATCCAATGACTGGATTTTACCTACTTGACTGAGATCATTTGCAATTCGGTCTAGCAGTTCTCCTGCTTTGTCACGATATTGATGTTCTCGGCCTCGTAAACGTATAGCAAACTTGACTGAATCGCCTTTACTCAACCACTCACCTGCTTGTTGGATGCGTAAATTGTAATCAGCCACGCCCACGTTTAGACCAAATCGCACTTCCTTTACCGTGGGTCTAGCACTCTGGCTCTGACGTTTTTTCTTTTGATACTGAAGCTTGCCATAGTTGAGAATCTTGGCGATTGGAGCGTCTTTGCCTTGAGAGACTACAACTAAGTCAAGCTCTAAGCTTTCGGCTAGCTGTAGCGCCTCATTGGTGTCGATCAGACCACGATTGTTATTCTCATGGTCAATTAAGAAGACGCTAGGTGACTTGATTTGGGAATTAATCAGTTGCTTTTGGATTGCGATAACGAATTTCTCCTAATTGTTCAACATTTTACTTTCCAAGTAATGCTAATTTAACACAACACTGAATCAGAGCAACTTTAACGACACAATGGACAGCAATCTGTTAGAATGCAGAACTGCGGCATTCGCTCTCAGTCTTAGCGCTACTGCCCATCCAGCCTTTCAATAATTTTTATCCGTCCGCCTCAGACTGACGCCGCCATTGGCGACAGGCCGATGTTATCTTTGGAGTCTTATGTCTTTTTCTACTCTCGGCTTGTCCAATGAAATTATCCGTGCGGTTACAGAGCGAGGGTACACCGAACCCACGCCGATTCAGATGCAGGCGATTCCTGCCGTCTTGTCGGGTAGCGATTTGCTAGCTGGGGCGCAAACTGGTACTGGAAAGACCGCTAGTTTTACTCTGCCGCTTCTGCATCGGTTGTCGTCTAACAAGAGCAAAGGTACGCCTAATGGATATCCACCAATCCGGGCGTTGATTCTCACCCCGACTCGTGAACTCGCTGCACAAGTGGAAGAAAGCGTGCGTGAGTACGGTAAGTACTTAAATCTAAACTCGATGGTGATGTTTGGTGGAGTCGGTATTAATCTGCAAAAACAGCGTTTGCGGAATCGAGTGGATATTTTGGTCGCGACTCCAGGGCGACTGCTAGACCATGTACAGCAGGGTACGCTGAATCTGTCGTATATTGAGGTTTTGGTGCTAGATGAAGCAGATCGGATGCTGGACATGGGCTTTATTCATGATATCCGCCGCATCCTCTCACTCCTGCCCAAAAAGCGACAAAATTTGCTATTCTTCGCTACTTTTTCGGACAAAATTAAGGCACTTGCCGCCGGGTTGCTTAATAACCCGACGATGATTGAGGTGGCACGCCGCAACGTTACCGCCGAGACGATCGCACAAAAAATTTACCACGTAGACCGTGACAAGAAACGCCAATTACTTGCTCACCTGATTCGTCGAGATAATTGGTATCAAGTGCTAGTGTTCACTCGCACTAAGTATGGTGCTGACCGTTTGGTTAAGCAGTTGGGCGAAGACCGCATTCAAGCACTGGCAATCCACGGTAATAAGAGCCAGCCGGTGCGTACTAATGCTCTGGCAAAGTTCAAAAATGGCAGCTTACAAGTACTGGTGGCGACAGATATTGCTGCTAGAGGTCTTGACATCAGCGAACTGCCCCATGTAGTCAACTTCGATCTACCCAATGTACCGGAGGATTATGTTCATCGCATTGGGCGAACTGGTCGCGCTGGCGCGTCAGGTGAAGCTGTATCGCTGGTGTCCGTTGATGAATACCCTCTATTGAAAGATATTGAAAAACTGATCGAGCAGCGCTTGCCAAGGGAAGTAGTCGCTGGTTTTGCGCTCAACCCCGATATCAACCCTGAACCAACACCAAATGGACGGCAACACAGAGCCAAACCCGAACGTGATAAACGTCCGGCTCGTACTTCTAAACCGTCACCACCGACATCAGCTAAACGTAAGGCAGCGCCACCTGCTACGAATGGAGATAAGCCTAGTGCTCGTTCGTCTGCATCGCGCCGTTCTGCTAAACGCGATCGCTAATCTTCGTTCTTAAAGATTACTCTTTGAACAACGCCCCATGCTCAATTACAAAATTCCCAAAAAATGGTTAATTTGGGTTGCAATGGCTTTGATATCTGCCTTGTTGCTGACGATCGCTTCTTCTGCCTCAAGTATTTACTTATATGGCAGCAGTACTAATAATACCAAGGCAGATGCAGCAATTGTTTTAGGAGCGGCAGTTTGGGGACAAGAACCATCTCCTGTTTTCAGAGAGCGAATCAACCACGCCATTAACTTATATAAAAATGGATCTGTTAAGACGATCATTTTTACTGGCGGAGTTGGTGAAAGTAATGAACCAGCTGAAGCTATAGTTGGAAAAAATTATGCACTCGCGCAACAGGTAAAAGCTGCTGATATTCTCACTGAAACTCAATCTCGCACAACTCACCAGAACCTCAAAAATGCTTTAGAGGTAGCGAATGCTCACCAATTAAGGAAGTTTCTTATTGTTAGCGATCCATTGCATATGAAGCGAGCCGTATTGATGGCACGAGGCTTAGGAATGGATGCACATTCGTCTCCCACACCGACTACCCGCTATCGCAGTTTTCACAGTCAGATGGAGTTTTTGAGCCGAGAAACTTATTTTTACTTTGTCTACTTAGTGTTTAAAATCTAGCTGTAGGTTCTTACTCAGTATCCTTAAAACAAGAACTTTTGGCTGCGTAAACCGAAACTACAATAACTCTGTGATGGAAAATAACCGTTGTCGGTCTATTTGTTGCAGCTTGATTTTTTCAGCGTAGAAAGCCTGATAATAAGATTGATAACGCTCTGGTTCAGCTTCGGGATCGGTTTGTTGCCATAGTTCCAAAAAGTGACGATAACGTTTTTCAAGCATCACCAAATCCATGCAAGCGATCGCAGCTTGAACCACTTGCGGAGTCCGAAGTATTTCTTTCTGGTTTTTTTCATCCACATGAAATAAATGGGAAATTAACTCCATCTCGCTGCCAAATTCTAAGAACTGATCTTGCAGGCGGGAAATTAAATCTGGTGGGGACGCAAAATTTCTCGTCTCTCCATCACTGGATGAAATTTCTAAAATTCGTTGCCATAAAAATCGGTGGTGGGAAAGGCTAAATTGCAAATCTCGCTCCTCTAGTTCGTCAATAATTGCTTGACGCTGTTCAGGACAATGCAAGTAAATCCTTAGCAATAACGCCTCTGCATGTTCTAAAAGGCTGCGTTCTGTGATAAGTGGGGATTGAGAAACTTTGCTCCCTCCCCATGCTTTCTTCGCTGACACAGGCTTAGTGTATGCAGTCGCAACCGGAGCAATTTGAGTTAGCAGATTTTCGACTCGTAGGGGTATAAGTCTGGTATCTCCCAAGCTGAGTATTTCTGCACAATAGGAAACGTAATAGTTGCGTGTATCGCTGTTAGCTATATTTTTAAGTAATTTGACTAATTGCTGAGTTACTTGCTGAAAATCAGTAGCTTGTCTCAAGTCACGATCTTGAATAATTTGCTGAATCTGCCAGTCTAACCAAAGTGGCGCATTTTTTAGCAGTTCTCCATAATCTTCTGGAGTGTGGCTATGCAAATATTCATCAGCATCTTTACCATCGGGTAAATTGAGAATTTTTAGCTGAACTTCGCCTTTGTATGCTAGTTCGGCAATTTCACCGATCGCGCGTTCGGCTGCATTGGTTCCAGCTTTATCAGCATCAAAGTTGAGTACTAATTGTTTCGATTCAGTGTAGCGTAATATTAACCGAACTTGTTCTAAGCTTAAAGCTGTACCGAGTGAGGCGACGGCGTTATTAATACCAGCGGCATGGAGTGCGATCGCATCAAAATATCCCTCTACTACCACCGCTTGATCGAGTTGGGAAATCCCACCTTTGGCTTGATCGAGGGCAAATAATGTTTTACCTTTACTAAAAAGTTCGGTTTCTGGTGAATTCAGATATTTAGGTTGTTCATCAGTCAGGGTTCTCCCACCAAAGGCAATGACACGCCCTTGGACATCACGGATGGGAATCATCAAGCGATCGCGAAATACATCATAATAACCGCCCCCTTCCCTACGTGGCTTAATCAATCCCGCTTTCTCCAGTATTTGCGCTGGGTAATGTTTATCTTCCACTAGATAACGGTAGAGAGTTTCCCAACCTGCGGGGGCATAACCTAAACCAAATTGCTGTATAGTTTGTTCTTTGAGTTGGCGGTTAGATTGTAAATATTGAAGTGCTTTTTGCCCTTGTGATTGTCTCAGGGCATGTTGATAAAACTGTGCTGAGGAAGCCAGAACTTCATATAACTGCTCACGCAAAGATAGCTGACGCTGTAATTCTTGGCGTTGTTCGGGTTCTAGGGTTTGCACAGGTACTTGGTAACGCCGTGCTAAATCCAGCACCACATCCGCAAAAGAACGCTTCCCTAACTCCATGACAAACTTAATGGCATTTCCTCCAGCTTGACAGCCGAAGCAATAGTACATTTGCTTGGTCTGGCTGACGGTGAAACTGGGAGATTTTTCATCGTGGAAGGGGCACAAACCGACGAAATCTTTCCCACGTTTGCGTAAAACTACGTATTCCGAGACGACATCTACAATATCAGCCCGTAGTTTAACTTCCTCAATTGTGTCTGGGTGCAAGCGGGGGATTTGCATTCTAATCTATTTATTAATTCATCGGTTGGTAGTTAACACTGCGGTGTATTTCCCAACTGATAGCTATTATATTCTTGTTGCTAGACCAAGAATGATATATAGAATTGCTTACATTTAATTTCATCAGAGGAAATACTTAAAATGGGGCGTATTTTTATTTCAGCGGCTCACGGAGGCAAAGAAGCCAGAGGGATAGATCCAGGTGCGATCGCAGGTGGTACAACTGAAGCAAAAGAAATGATTCTGCTGCGGGATTTGATTGTCACAGAACTGAGGGCGCGGAATGTGGAAATTTTAGCAGTCCCTGATGACTTGAGTGCCGCCCAAACTATTACCTGGATCAATTCCCGTGCCCGTCGGGGTGATGTCGCCCTAGAAATTGAATCTGATGCAGCTAGCAGCCCTTCTGTGCGTGGGGCTAGCGTCTTCTACATTGTTAATAATAGCGATCGCAGAAGCAATGCTGAACAATTGTTGGTGGCGTTATTGCGCCGCGTACCCCAATTACCGAATCGCGGAGTCAAGCCGGATACAAATAGTGGCTTGGGTAGTTTAGCATTCTGTCGCCAGACAACGCTTCCAGCTTTGGTGATGCAAGTGGGGTTTCTCAGTAATCCAGAGGAGCGGGCTTTGCTGCAAACTCGTCGCCGCGATTTTGCCTTGGGGATTGCCGATGGACTAGTAACTTGGAGCCGTGTGATTGACCCCAATCCTGGAACTCCGGCGGAACCAAATTATCCGCCAATTAATATCAATATTAATGGGCAAAATTACTCAGAGCAAGGAGTGTTGGTTAATGGGAATGCTTACATCCCCATTGATTTAGTAGACCGTCTACGGATTGACCTTGCAAAAGCCGCTAATGTTAATCGAATTACCTATCGCAAAGTAGTTTATGTCAAAGCGATCGAACTGCGAGATTTTAATGTTGCAGTCAATTGGGATGCTGCAACTCGTACTGTCAGCTTGCGATCAAATTTGATGGTTTGCTCTGGTCAATTTGAGCGGTTAATGTCGAACGGTAATACTTCAGAAGTACAGTTACAATTATTTCTGAGAAACAATAATGAAAATGCTTTAGTAAAGTTTCCTGATATCCCAAAACTTTATCGAGAAGAAGCAGGTATAGAGGGAGTTAACTATGATATTGCCTTTTGCCAAATGTGTGTAGAAACGGGATTTTTACGGTTCGGTGGTGATATTAGACCAGAGCAAAATAACTTTGCAGGCTTAGGTGCGATCGGTGGAGGTTCGGAGGCTGCATCTTTTCAAAGTGCCAGAATTGGAGTGAGGGCGCACGTCCAACATTTGAAAGCTTACGCCAGTTTAGAACCTTTGGTACAGGAAGTAGTAGATCCAAGGTTTCGCTTTGTCACACGGGGGATTGCGCCATTAATTGATCAGCTATCAGGGCGCTGGTCAGCAGATTTAGATTATGGTGCAAGAATTTCAGCAATGCTCAAACGATTATATGAATCAGCAGGATTTCTTTAAGCGTTGAGTAAATAAACTTGCACTAATTACTTGATCCTTCTCTTCCTTGGCGTACTTGGTGGTTCCTTTAATAAATATTAAATGCATCCTCATAGCGAAATTTTATGAGGTTTTGCACAACGCGATCACCTACGGTGGGCGGAACGCGATCGCAAACGTGTTCTGCTTCAGGCATGAGGATGCCGTAAAGTTATTGTAGACTTGATAGCAATTAAAAAAACAGACCGTGATCGTCCCATCAAGCAGTAGAACGTTCGTAGCAATTCATAACAGTAGTTTAGAGTTTACCAGCCTTGCAAAACTATCAAGTGGAAACTTGCTTGCAGAAGTGGATCTTCACCGGGCTGTAGCAAGTTTAAAGCTAAGGCAAGATAAAAAAGCATCAATGGGTCAATTTTTGACTCCCGCTTCAGTAGCCCAATTGATGGTTGGGATGTTTAATAAGCTGGATTTGCCTGAAATATCCTTGCTTGATGCTGGAGCAGGAATCGGTTCATTACTAGCCGCTTTTGTGGAAAAAGTATGCCAGCATCGACAACAAACCTCAAGTTTGCGCGTTGTAGCTTATGAAATTGACCCTTTTTTAATTAGATATTTGCATCAGACTCTAGAGCTATGTGAGAGAGAATGTCAACGTGTGGGTATTTCCTTCAATTACGAAATTCGTGAGACTGATTTTATCGAAGATGCAGTCAGGCTGCTTCAGATGGGTTTATTGAATAGTGCAAACGCAACAGAATTTACCCATGCTATTCTCAACCCGCCTTATTTGAAAATCAATGCTCATTCCAAGGTGCGCGAATTGCTGCGTTCGATCGGTTTGGAAACTAGCAATCTTTATGCTGGTTTTATGGCAGCTACAGCGCAACTTTTAAAACCAAGTGGTGAGTTTGTAGCGATTACCCCGCGCAGTTTTTGCAATGGGCCCTATTTTCGTGACTTCCGCAAGATGTTCTTAGAAATGATGGCTTTACAACAAATACATCTTTTTGAGTCGCGGCAAGAAGCATTTAGTGACGATGATGTTTTGCAGGAAACTATCATCATCAAAGCTATAAAAAAAAGGCAAAAGTCTAGCAACGTCATCATTAATACCAGTTCTGGTGCTAATGATGACTTGATATTGTCACACTCTGTACCATATACAGCCTTAGTTCAGCCCGATGATTTAGAGCAGTTTATTCATATTATTCCAGATAAGATTAGCCAGCAAATAGTTCAGCGAATAGCACTTTTCACCTGTACATTGAAAGACTTAGGGCTAACAGTTTCAACCGGACGGGTAGTAGATTTCCGAGCAAAAGAGTACTTAAGGACAAATCCAGAAAACAATACTGTTCCTTTAATTTATCCGGTGAATTTATCGAATGGATATGTAGAGCACCCAAAAATCACTAAAAAGCCTCAAGCAATAGTTCATATAAAAGAAACAGCGAACCTTCTCATACCAAATGAGCATTACGTCCTATCCAAAAGATTTTCATCGAAAGAAGAGAAAAGGCGTGTTGTTGCGGTGGTTTATGATGCCAACCAATTTAATTATGCCTATGTCGGCTTTGAAAATCACTTGAATTACTTTCACAAAGATGGGCGTGGACTTAACCTTACCTTGGCTCGTGGCCTTGCTGTTTATCTCAATTCAACCCTAGTTGATGCTTTTTTTCGGTTATTCAATGGGCATACTCAGGTTAATGCAACAGATTTGCGAAAATTAAAGTACCCTAATTTGGAACAGCTATTATCATTAGGGACGGCGATTAAAGAGCAGTTTCCTTCTTTGCGGGAAATTGATGAACTTATAGAAAATAAGCTACTGAGTATGTCGAATCTGTCAGAGAATAATCCAATTGCAACTAAGTCTAGAATTGATGAAGCGCTACAAATATTGACACAATTGGGCTTTCCACGAGCACAGCTTAACGAACGGTCAGCTTTAACTCTCCTGGCGTTGCTTGACTTAAAACCGACAGACTCTTGGCAATTAGCAACTTCCCCTTTGATGGGAATTACGCCGATGATGGACTTTATGGCTCAACATTATGGCAAAACCTATAAGCCCAACACACGCGAAACAGTTCGCCGCCAGACAGTGCATCAATTTCTGGATGCAGCTTTGATAATTGCTAATCCAGATGATTTAAGCCGCCCTATCAACAGTCCAAAAACTGTATATCAAATTGAAAACAGTGCGCTAGAACTATTAAGAACTTACGCCACTAACGAATGGGAAAAGAGTATCCGCACCTATCTTGCTTCGGTTGATACTCTAAAAAAGCAGTATGCTCAAGAGCGCGAAATGTCCCGTATTCCGATAGTGATTGCAGGGGAAATTAAAACTTTATCGCCAGGTGGCCAGAATATTTTAATTGAAAAAATTATTAATGATTTTGCTCCCCGTTTTACTCCTAGTGGAAAGCTTATTTATGTTGGCGATACAGATGAAAAGTTCACCCACTTCGATCAAGTAGCATTGGGAGATTTGGGGGTTAACATTGATTCCCACGGCAAAATGCCAGATGTGATCATTCACTTTACAACAAATAACTGGTTAGTGCTGATTGAAGCTGTAACCTCACACGGCCCAATTAATCCTAAACGGAAGAAGGAACTTGAAGCCTTATTCAGAAGTGCCCAAATACCTCTGGTGATGGTAACAACATTTCTCAGCCGCAAGGCAATGGTGGGATATCTGGCAGAGATTGCTTGGGAAACAGATGTTTGGGTTGCTGAAGATGCAACTCACTTGATTCATTTCAATGGTGAATATCTATTGCAGGCTTACCAAATAGAAAATAAGAAAACTTCCTGAATCTACAGCAAAATTCAGGTGTCTGTGTAACGTTTATAGCACAACGTGCTTGGGTTAAGGCTTAACTCTTGGTCAATACTTTCTTATATCATGTCCGGTAAATTACTTGTGATATGTCATTGCGAGCGCAACGTAGTGGAACGTTCGCGCAGCGTCTCTAAGAGTTGCAATCACAAGGTCTCTGCGATTGCTTCACTCCGTTCGCAATGACAAGCGTTCAACTGGACATGATCTGGACATGATATTACATATCTTGCTTATATTCTTCTAACAATTGCGGAATGTGATCATACCCATCTACACCGATAACCGCAATGATTTTAGGGCGATGTTGCTGTAAAAACTTTTGGAAAGCTTCTGCACCTATCTGTCCTTGTAAAATTGTGAGTAATCCTGCCGGTTGTCGCCACTCACGAGAAGCAATTTGCTCCAAAAGATACATTCCCAAGCAGCCTGTGTAAATAGTTTTGTCTGAATTTTGTAGATGGTAATAAGCTTCTGCCAAATAAGCTAAGTTCCGCCCTTGGAGATACAAATCGCCGGAAACTTGCGCTGTTTTAAAGCCATCCTCAAGATATTTAATTGCAGTTTGGTGTTCTCCAATTACTAGATAAGCAATTCCTAAGCTGCTGACACATAAGGCTTTACTTTGAATATCGCCTAATTTTTCTGATAATTTTAAACCTTGTTCCAAATAGTTAATTGCTGCTTCATAGGTTTCGGGTTCTAGGTTTTCCAATTCCTGAGCCTGCATAACTTCGCTGTAACCTAAATTTACCAGCGCGTTTGCTTCTCCTGTTCTATCGCCTGCTTGGCGACTTAGTATTAATGCCCGTTGACTATAGTTAATTGCCTCAGCATAATTTTGCTCTTGCACATAGGTGCGGCTGAGGTGGTTGAGATTGGCAATTTCACAGGCGCGATCGCCTGCATTTCTGGCTATCTCTAGCGCCTGCTGATGAAAATCAATAGAGCGCTGGTATTGTCCCAAAGCACGTTGTGAATAGCCTAAAAGTGTCAAAATTCGTGCCTTTTCCTGGGTTCCCTCGCCTCGACGAAATGGCTCATCCAAATAATCAAGGGCATCTCGCAAATAAGTGCCAGTAAAAGAGGCAAAAATCCCGCCGTAAAAGGGAAAATACGGACGCTGGGCAAAGGTTCGCAAAATCTGGAGCATGATTTGAGAACAGGCATCGCCGTATATTTTCCCAATGCTGCCAAAACCACTTGCTAACTGACTCCAAATCACTGCAAAGGTCAAAAAAGTGGAAATGGACAACTTTGGCCCCGCTTTAACATCGTAAGCTTGTTGGTCAAACCAGTTAATTAGTCCCCGTTGCAAGAATTGTAAAATCAATGCCATTTCCACCCAATCTCTGAGGGTGATTCCTCGTTGTCGCTCGGCAAAGTCAATTGCCGATTCTTCCATAGCCAAGGTGCGAAGCAGCGTTTTGGGTAACTCACTATTGAGTTGTTTAGCCCAACTTGCCCAAGGGCCACGTTCTCCCGGTACGCCGCCAAATCCCAAAGATTCTTTTTGCTCGTACATCCAACTGAGCAAGTTGTCTTGCAATCGCTGCCAAGAAGCTAAACCACGGGTAATCCCTTCAGAAAATTGTTCTAAATCAGCATCTGCCTGAGCAAATTGCAGCAATGCTTTTGACAATTGCTGTAGCTGTTGTAAATTTAGCGGATACTTCTGATTGGGGTCAGTAACCCGTATAAATGCCGCCAAACGCTCGTCAGCAGAGGCTGTGGTAATTTCTGTAACTGCGGAGGCGATCGCTTCTGTGGCTTTGTTTTGCTCTTGCCAGCGTTGCCATTGACTTTGAATAGTCTTAATCGCTCTCAAACTCCGAGTAGCCTTGGCTTTTTTGAGTTCGTCTTTTTCATTATCAACTTGGCTTTGGAGAGCATTCAGGCGATCGCTCAAAGCTAGCTCAAAGACTTCCCCTGTACCGGAAGTGATCCCTTTAAGCAGCATTTGATACACCATCTCAACAGAGCTAATTTTGCCCTTGAGGGTGGTTTCGACAATTTCATCGATTAAGGCAAGATAACGATCGCGCAATGGCAGAGAATCTGACACTTTAGCTACTAGGAAACATCACGTCAATTCTAATTCTAGTCTTAGCAGCAGAGGTGGGGAAATTTTGAATTATTCAAGTCCGTCCGGTGAGGTTGGCAATTACGGCTGCTAACTCGCCCGGATTGACTGGCTTGGGGACATGAAGTTGAAAGCCTGCTAACAGGGCTTGCGTGCGATCTTCTGCTCTAGCATAGGCTGTCAGCGCCACTGCTGGAATCCGCCCACCTTGGTCTGTTGGTAGCGCCCTGACTTGACGAATTAGCGTGTAACCGTCTTCTTGTGGCATACCAATATCGCTCACCAGTATATGGGGGTGAAATTGTTGCAGGGCAAGCAGTGCATCACTTGCAGATGGAGCAGCCATGACTTGGGCACCATACTGTCCCAGAATCGTAGTCAGCAAATGACGCGCGTCTGCCTCATCATCAACAACCAGCACCCGCAAGCCATCTAGCTTTGGCAAGTAATAGTTAGCCTCTTGGGTATCTCCAACAGATGAAAGCTGATCCGCCGTATTAGTCTCTACATAAACGGCTTTCATTGGCAGATTGACAATGAATGTTGCCCCCTGTCCAATTCCTGGACTTTCGGCAGAGACTGTGCCGCCGTGTAATTCTACCAAGTGGCGGACGATCGCTAACCCTAATCCTAATCCACCATGCGATCGCGTGATCGAACTGTCTTCTTGACGGAAGCGTTCAAATACATGGGCTAGGAATTCGGCAGCAATTCCCACTCCTGTATCACTCACTCGAATTTGCACACATGATTCAATTCGCTCCAATTCCACATCAACTCTTCCTCCCTTGGGTGTAAACTTAACAGCGTTAGAGAGCAAATTCCACACAATCTGTTGCAAGCGGTTGGCATCACCCACAACTACCCCTACTTCCGGATCGAATTTACAGTTGATGCTAATCTCTTTGGCCTGGGCTGCTGGATACACAGTATCGATTGCTGCCTCTACAAGTGGTACAAGTTTTACCCGATGAATACTTAAATGGAGTGTGCCTCTAATAATCCGCGAGACATCTAAGACATCTTCAATCAGTTGAGCTAGGGATCTGGTGTTACGCTCAATTGTCTCTAGTGCCCGCGCAGTAGTAGTTTCATCAAACTTGCGATTCCTAAGTAGCTGTGTCCAGCCCAATATGGCGTTTAGGGGTGTGCGGAGTTCGTGGGAGAGTGTGGCGAGAAATTCATCTTTCATCCGGTTTGCAGCTTCTGCATCGGCGCGTGCTGCTTGTTCGCGCTCAAGCAGTTGTTCGCGTTCTTGCTCTGCTTGCTTGCGATCGGTAATGTCAATCATGAACCCATGTAGTAACTGCGCTCCATCCTCATCTCGCACAACATTAACAATGTCATATAACCACACGACTCTGCCATCAGCAGCCAACACCCTGTATTCAAGTTCGTAATTATTTAGTGAGAGCGAAGATTCTTGGTAATACTGGATAACCCACTCCCGATCTTCTGGATGTATACATTTTGCCCAAAAATTAACGGTGTACCAGTCTGACAATGGATAGCCAAGAATCTCAACAGTTTGCGGCCCTACATAGGTAAAATTCCCCGTAGTAGCATTTACCTCCCAAGGAATCATGCGGACTTTTTCGGTGAGTGTCTTTAACCGTTTCTCGCTCTGTTTGAGAGCTGCTTCTGCTAACTTGTGAAATGTAATATCTGTGATTAGGGCAACAAATCCTTCAACTTTTCCTTGCTGATTAAACTGGGGAACGTAAGTGACATTCACGTAATGGTTTGTGCCATCTTTATCGGGTAATTGGGTTTCGTAAGTTACTTGCTCTCCTGAAAGTACCTTTTCTACATAAGGCAGAATTGACTGATAAACTGATTCTCCAACAATTTCTCTAATGTGTTTACCATTAATTTCTGAAGTAGGAATTCCAAACCAGTCTTCATATCCTTTATTATTAAAGCGATAACGCTGCTCCCCATCAACATAGGAAATCTGAACGGGCACAGCATTTGTAATCAGGCGGAGTTGATCTTCTCGTTGACGCAGTACTGCTTCTGCTCGCTTGCGTTCTGTAATGTCGCGTTGAGTTCCCCACGCTCTGACTAAAAAGCCATTTTCGACAATTCCTACCAGATTATTCAAAAAATATTTGGAATTACCTTGCTTATCTATTTCATGAGACTCTGCATCAATGAGTCGGTAGTTAGAACGGATAAAACGACGCAGGTATGCAGTATTATCTGGATCGGAGGGAATGAGCAAGTCTCCTAGTCTGGTGCTGATGATTTCTTCGGCACGAGAAAAGCCATACATCTGCGCCATAACATTGTTGCATTCCGCTAAGTAAACATATTGGTAAAAATGTTGAATTTGTTCATCTTCTGGACAATCTAGCGAAATTGGTACCTCTAGTTCAATGCACCAAATACCTTCTGAACTCTGCTCTAAAAAAGCGCGGTAGCGTTCTTCGCTTTTGCCAAGGGCAAGCTCTACTTGTTTACGTTCACTTATATCAAGTACAAAACAGATAACATCCTCTGGATTATTTTCTAATAAAGCGCAACCTAATAAGATGGGAACACGGCTGTCATCTTTGCGGATGTATTCGTTCTCAAAGGGCTGACACACGCCTTTGGTTGTGAGTTCTGCGATTGCGCTGTTATTTGCTTCAATATATTCTGGTGGTATCATGTCGCGCCATCGAACTCGCCCTGCTAGCAAATCCTCCTGCGAATAACCTACCATTCGTAAAAAAGCATCATTAGCCTCTGCGATCGCCCCATCCATATTGGCTACAATTACCCCAATGATGTTGGAATCTACCAACCTTCTCAACCTAGCTTCGCTCACCTGTAGCTTCTGCAAACTCATTTGAAGATGTTGTTTGGCAGTGCGTAACTCTGAGTTCAGCAAAGTCATGAGTGCTGTCACCAGCATAAACCTGCCTAACTGCACTATGCTGTCTAGGTTATCAACAAAGGGCGAAAATACTGGCTCTAAGAAAAAGTAGCTGACGGCTAAAGTAGACAAAGCGGTAGTCAGCAATCCTGCTTCCATGCCGGCATACCAGGAACTAACCGCCACGGCAGCAAAAAACAGCAGGAAAATAGTTGGTTTCAGTAGTGGCTGTAGCAATAGTGTTAGTAGCAATGCGCTACCAACAGCCAATAGTGCCACAGCATAGGGTGTTAGAAGGGAACGTATTCCTTTCAATGTGGCTTCTCCTTTTATGCAGCTAGCTAAAGGATTATTCCCAAAATCAGCTAGACAATGCGTTGGCGTAGCCTGTCGTAGACATCGCTCAACACCTATTATGCATCGGAAAAATACACCCCTAAGCAGTTAGTTGCTGCGAATCTATCTAAAGTAGTAAAACTCAGCTTTAGCAAATGTTCAATAACCTGATAGTTGTCGCTCTAATTATATACATTTAGTTCTGATTCTCCATCAAAAAGCATAGATTTATTAAGTTTTTAAATTAATTGCTTTTAGTATATAAGTCATCATTTCTCCTTTGCCTTTAACCTGAATTAAACCTCGTTTCTCCAATAAGTATTTATCCTTTAAAAGCTGATAACTTGCTTCACAAACTTGGATACTACCTGCTATACCGTGTGATTCCATTCTACTTGCAGTATTTACTGTATCTCCCCAAAGGTCGTAGGCAAACTTTTTTAGCCCAATTACCCCTGCCACTACTGGCCCAGTACTAATGCCAATACGGATGCGAAATACTTGGTTGTTTTCTGCATTGAAGATAGCTATAGCATTTTGCATATCCAATGCCATATTAGCTATAGCTGGAGCGTGGTTTGTAGACTGATTTGGCAACCCAGCAACAGCCATATATGCATCGCCAATGGTCTTGATTTTCTCTACCCCATGAAGTTCTGCCAATTGGTCAAACAAACAGAATATTGTATTTAATAACTCGACTAATTCCGCAGGAGATGTACGAGTTGAAAGCTCTGTAAAACCGACAATATCGGCAAATAGTACCGTAACTTCCAGAAAACTATCGGCAATAGTTGTAGGCTGTTGTTTTAATTGTTCTGCAATCATCTCTGGCAGGATATTTAGTAGCAGGCTTTCTGATTTTTGCTGGGCTAGTTCCATTGCCTTACGGGCGTAAAATTCTTTTTTTCGCAAGCGTTCGTATAAATAGACAGAAAATACACAAATTATGCAAGTCCAAAAGAAGTATAATCCTTGTTCAGCATAAAAAGCTGATGGATTGTTCAAGATGGGTTTGGATAAAATATATAAAGTTAAATAGCAAATTATTGTTCCAATTTGAGATATTAAATGCATCCACCATTGGACTGGAATGATCGTAGCCTGAGTGAGAAACATCAAAGTCCAAATATTGCTTCTAGGTTCCAGATCATTAAACAGCAAAGCTATATCAATTTGGACAGCACAAGTTACAGACCAGCATAAACTCAAAAAAATTAAGTCAGAATGACGGCGGCCAATAGGAGTTTTACATAAACCCCAACAAATAAGAGTGAATAATTCTACTACAATACCAATTTTAAAAGCGTATATCTTGCCTTCTAGATGTGAATTTGCCCAAAGAAAAAAAGCGATTAAAGTCAAGCCAGCTACCAGCATAATCTGCGCCTGTAATTGCAGCCGTTTTAGCAGAAAGTTCTGTCGCTGTTCTTTATAAGATTCGGCAAGGTTATTGTTGGTTTGTCGATCAGACATTCCATGACTAATGAGCGTATCTAGTTGGGTTTTGTCGGAGTTACTTGGATGAATCATGCACTTTTTGCGTTATTAGTAATCAAGGGAGTGTTGACTGTTGACTGTTGACTGAGGAGTTATTATTCGCCCCTCCACTCTCTTGCTACCCTGCCCAATGCCCAATACTCATGGCTCGTACTCCTACATTAAATTTTGATCGTGGCACACTAATTTTGCATCCACCACCACGCGGCAAAGGTTGGATGGATTATGCTACGTGGGATGATAGAGTTGAAAAATTCCGCATTCCAGCAATTAGATACCGATCGCTAGTGGAAGCACTACAAGCGGAAGATGTGAATTTTATCGATGAGGCGAAGGAATTTTATCCAGTAGATTTGGTTCCGACTCTGGAAATGGAACCCTATCCCCACCAGACTGAGGCGCTAGCAGCTTGGAAACTGGCGGGTAGACAAGGGGTTGTTGTGCTTCCCACGGCGGCGGGAAAGACTTATTTGGCGCAAATGGCGATGCAGTCAACGCCGCGCACAACGCTAATTGTGGTGCCAACTTTGGATTTAATGCATCAATGGTATGCACACTTGGTAGCGGCTTTCCCCGATGCTGAGGTGGGATTGCTGGGAGGTGGTTCGCGGGATAGAACGGCAATTTTAGTTGCAACTTATGATAGTGCAGCAATTCACGCTGAGACATTAGGGAATCAATATGCATTGATTGTTTTTGACGAATGTCATCATTTACCGACAGATTTTAATCGGGTGATTGCTGAATATGCGATCGCACCTTATCGCCTGGGACTTTCCGCTACACCGGAACGCACCGATGGTAAACACGCTGACTTAAATATCCTCATTGGTCAAGAAGTATATCGCAAACGCGCCGAGGATTTGGCGGGGAAGGCGTTAGCAGAACATGAAATTGTCCAAATTAAGGTAAAGTTATCGCAACTTGAGCGGGAAAGATACAATCAACTAATTCAAACTCGCAACGACTTTTTGAAACAATCCAAGATTTCTTTGGGAAGCCTTCAAGGTTGGCAAATGTTCGTGCAAATGAGTGCGCGATCGCAATCTGGACGTAGAGCGATGTTAGCGCATCGAGAAGCAAAAGATATCGCTTTAGGTACTGATGGTAAATTGCGAATTCTGATTAATTTATTGGCAGAACATTATCCGGCAAGAATTTTGATTTTTACTGCTGATAATGCGACGGTTTATCGCATTTCTCAAGACTTGCTAATTCCGGCAATTACTCATCAAACTCCTGTGAAAGAACGGCATGAGATATTAACAAAGTTTCGAGAGGGTCAATTTAATACTTTGGTTGCTTCTCATGTATTGAATGAAGGGGTTGATGTGCCGGCGGCTTCTGTGGCGATTATTTTATCAGGGACGGGTTCGGCTAGGGAGTATACTCAGCGCTTGGGGAGGGTTTTACGGAAGGGGAATATTGAGAATAAACAGGCGATTTTGTATGAGGTAGTGGCTGAGGATACGAGTGAGGAGGGGACTTCGGCTAGGCGAAGAGGTGAGAGGAAAGCAGGGGGAGCAGAAGAGAGGAAAAGGAAGTTACAGGTTGTGTATGGGAGTGGGAAGGAACGGAGTTTGAAGGCTGCGGAACAGTTAGAGATTAATTATTCAACCGGAAGTCCAAAATCTAAAATCCAAAATTCAGCAGATGTTACCGACAGACTTACTGATGCATCGCCAAAACGGCGAGGAGATCATCCCGAAGAGACTGAAGATTGATCAAAAAACTTCGGAGTTGGCGATTGAGTTAATTAATTATTTTCAATCAGCAGTGGGGAAGACTCAAGGTGTGCTTGAGCGACAATTGACTGATTTTGAAGGAGATTCTACAGATTATCGGGTGAAGCGGGGATTAGCTTATATTCTCAAAAGCAGTTTTTGCACTTTTGAGGTGGTTAGTCCTCTGGAACCACAAATGTTAAGAGAACGGGTGTTTTCTCTGGCTGCAAAGTCTGTTTCTAGTCGAGAATCTACACAAGTTACTTTGAGTAAAATTGCTGATGAGCTAACTCAAGAACTTGAGCGGGAAGTTTTATTAGAACAGGTTCGTAATGGACTCTATGCTGATTTATCTGAAAATAAAATTTTGACTGTTTTTGATGCACCAACAGCGCCAGATTTGATAAATAGATATAACTTATCTCAGGTGCAGGGTGTATTTTATAAAGCCAGTCAACTGGTGTTAAATGCCCATCGTAATGTTCCGGGTGAATATAAGCTGTTATTTCGCTATCTTAAGTTGTTTCAATTGATGGCTTATATTGAGGGCGATGCTGATCACGGGTTTACAATTACGATAGATGGGCCGACGAGTTTGTTTAATCCTAGTACGCGATATGGATTAGCGATCGCTAAACTTATTCCGGCTTTACTTCACGTTACTAAATGGAGTCTTTCATCTATTCTCCAAACCCGCGACGCTTATACAAATACTTGGAAAACTGGACGTTTTACTCTCAATTCTGAATGTGGTTTAGTATCCCATTATCCACCAGGTAAACCCTACGATAGTATGCTAGAAGCATCCTTTGCTGATAAGTGGGATGCGTTGAAAAGCGGCTGGGCGTTAGAGCGAGAAGTTGATTTGATACCAATTCCTGGTAGTGTGATGATTCCCGATTTTCGCTTAGTTCATGCTGATGGACGTACCTTTTTGTTAGAAATTGTTGGTTATTGGCGACCAGAATATTTACAAAAGAAGTTTTCTCAAGTGCGACGGGCTGGACGTGATGACTTAATTTTGGCTATTTCCGAGCGACTTAATTTAGAAAAGGCGGGAGTAAAATTAAATGATGTCCCCGCTAGAATTGTTTGGTTTAAAGATAAGTTATTGCCAAAAGCTGTGTTAGCTGTAATGGATTGATTAAGGAGGAATGAGATGAAAAGTATAGAAACAATTGCCACAGTTACTAAAGATGGTAAGATTACAGCGCAATTACCATTGGATATTCCAGAGGGTGAACATCAGGTGGTAATAGTAATTGATGAGAAGCCTTTGGCTGAGGAAGCAGAGAAGAAAGAAAAGCGTCCTCCTCTAAACTTCCCTGTACATAACTATGGCCCTTGGCCTGAAAATCTTTCTTTAAGACGTGAGGATATGTATGGTGATTGGGGGCGGTAATCCTGTTTTTCTAGACACAAATATCCTGGTGTACGCTAGTCAGATTCAGTCTCCATTTCACCAAGCTGCTATGGAGGCTATCCAAAGTTTTTATGATGCAGGGGTTGAGTTGTGGATTAGCCGACAAATATTGCGGGAATATTTGGCTACCCTTACCCGTCCGCAACAGTTCGTCAACCCACTACCCATTGCAATAGTAATTCAGGATCTCCGCTATTTCTATAACCGCTTTCGGGTGGCTGAAGATAGTTCTCAAGTTACAGAAAGGTTACTGACGCTTATGGAGGAAATTCCTAGCGGTGGTAAGCAAGTTCATGATGCAAATATTGTTGCCACAATGCTAGTTTATGGCATTCCTCAGTTACTCACTCACAACACAAGTGATTTTGCTAGATTTTCTAGGTTAATTACTGTCTTGCCATTACAAGGTTAGATTGCTTATTGTTACTACTCGTGAAAATTTACTTCACGTTACGAAATGCAGTCTTTCGGTAATTATGCAATCCTACTGATTAACCCCAAACGCTTCTGCGTTCCCAATATTGGGCGACTCTTTTTTCCCACTGCTCCCAGTAATCTTTAATAACTGCTGATTCAAACCAAAATACCTCTGCTGGCATTTCTGGAATCGC
The DNA here is from genome assembly GCF_015714705.1 of Nostoc sp. NZL. Taxonomy (NCBI): domain Bacteria; kingdom Bacillati; phylum Cyanobacteriota; class Cyanophyceae; order Nostocales; family Nostocaceae; genus Nostoc; species Nostoc sp. NZL. The sequence continues at coordinate 42,328 of NZ_WBKL01000036.1, forward strand.
TACTACCAAGAGAGCATGCTTTAGCTGAATACCATAATCTTGATAATATTCGTTAGCTGCTCCTATGTACGCCGTAAGTTGCAGTGGATGTTCATATAAATGCTCAATTGAACCTTTGGGTTTGTCTGCTGTTTTCCACTCGCAAATACAGGGTATACCTTGATAGCTGGCAATACAATCAACTTTGCCAGAATAACCCAAATCATGATGGAAAACAGAGCCTTCTACAAGCCTAACTGTGTCGATTTGTTGTAAAACTGGCTGAATACTCTCCCAATAAGGGCGACTCGCTTCGGGACAAATAGGGTTTTGTCCAAGAAGGTAGCGCTCAATTTGTTTGTGTGTTTGGGTTCCCCGACGACTAGCAGATGTAGTAATGCGGGTAGCTTCTTCTGTGCCAACACGTGCTTTCCAGTTTAATAATCTGTCTCTGTCAGCTTGTGATTTGGTGGCATTAAGTATTGTAGTAACGCTGGGGAAGCGATTTCCCTTGGCATCTACATAATATTGTTTACCATTTTCTCTTTTGGCTGTGGCATTAATGCGTGGTAGCAGTTGGGTATCAAATTGCATTATTAATTCGTAGTTTGTAATTCGTAATTAAAAAAGTGGCGATTATAAATTGCATTTCGTCTTGCATACAGGTAGAATTTGCTTTTGCAGGTTTTAAAACTTTAATTTTTATTAGTCCGCGTAGGTAGACTACCCTGCGGTAAGCTGCAAAGCATCTATGTTTTTATGGGCAGAATTCTATTCGCCAAATCATTGAAAATGGTTTCATTTTGGAAAATAACGATAAATATCTTTCCGGTGTAGTACTCGCGGAAATAAGACTGTTTTTCCCTCAAAAATAAGTCCAATACGATAATCACCGACGCGGATGCGATAAGCATTTTCATAACCCTGAAGTTTTTTGAGGTTAGTAATTTCTTCAAAAGTTAATATTTTTGGTATTTCTTCAAAAGCAAGGGTTTTAATAGTCTCATAGTAAGGTGTACTTTTCAGAGCCTTGAGATCCTTGATAAAGATGGGTAGATATTGGGTAATCACTCGTGTTCTAGTTGTGCTAACGCTTCATCAATATTCAGAGGTGTTTCATGTTCTACTGCCTTCATTGCTAAGATAAGTCCTTCATCCTCAATAGCTTCTAGCAAATGTAGATAGTCATCAAAATCTATGATTACTTTGCGGATATTACCTTCCTTATCAGTAATCAGTTCTTGAGCAAAAGGGTATTTATCAGCTTGCATTAGGGTTGTGATTTTAGTAGTCATACTATGACTTTAGCGTTAATAGATATAGTATGGCTTTAGTAAATGTATTTGTGAGATTTTACTCAAGAGAAAAACGCGAGAAAACCCACCTTCCAAGATTAATGTTAATAAATTTATATTATTTATTCCTAGAGGAGATACATTAAATGTACAATACCTCACAGCGTAATCTCGTAATTAATGGGTAAAATATGGAGCCTGTAACCCTGACAGCAGCCTGGATCGCAACCTTAGTGATTACGAAAGCTTTTGAAAAAACTGGCGAAATCCTGGGAGAAAAAGCTTTAGAGCAAGGTGGTAACTTATTATCATTGCTCAAGCGTAAAGCACCTACCACAGCGACAGCTATCGAACTCGCTCAAGCACAACCTTTAGATTACGGTAAAGCTTCTCTGGTTGAGCAGGTAGAAGAAGCTGTAAAGAAAGACCCTGAAATTGCTCAAGCTGTTAAGGATGTGGCGGATACTGTTAAATCTCAACCCTCTATCATCCAGAATTTTACGAACACAGTTGATAAAAATTATGGCGGGAATGTTGGGAACGTTTCTAATGACAACCGCAATCAAACGTTTAATTTCTGACTACAGCCGCCTGTTGAGGAACAGGTAAAGTCAAATCCCTCTACTGAAACACCGCAAAATTTACCCCTGAGTGGGGTGGTAGAGTTTGTTGGGCGTGAAGCTGAATTGCAAAACCTGTATGAGATGTTGCAGGAAAATAATCAGGTGGTAATTGCTGCGATCGCTGGCATGGGTGGACTGGGCAAAACAGAACTGGCCTTACAATATGCAATAGCTCACCGTGAAATTTACAAGGGTGGAATTTGCTGGTTGCTGGCAAAGGCTGGAGATGTGGGCATTAAAGTTGTGCAGTTTGCCAGAACTCACCTTGACTTAAACCCACCAGAGGATTTAACAGAAGATCCTAAGCAAAAATTACTCGCGCAAGTGCAATATTGCTTTCAGCATTGGCGTGAGGGTGGCGATGTGCTGCTAGTGTTAGACGATGTTGGGGAATATCAGCAGGTTAAGCCTTATTTACCTTCGTCATCTTCTCGATTTAAAGTGTTGATTACCACGCGCCAACACTTAGGAGCATCTATAAAAGGAATTATCTCTAGATGTATTGCAACCAAAAGCAGCGCTGGAGTTATTAAAGTCATTTTTTAAAGAAACACCACAGCGAATTAAGCAAGAATTGGCTGTTGCAAATGAGTTGTGTGAGTGGTTGGGATATTTGCCTTTGGGTTTGGAATTAGTTGGGCGATATTTGGCGCGAAAACAAGACCTCTCTTTAATAGAGATGTTGCGGCGGTTAGAGAAAAAGCGACTAGAACAACCCGCACTTGTTAAAGCAGAAGCCGATATGACAGCACAACAGGGTGTGTTAGCAGCCTTTGAGTTGAGTTGGCAAGAATTAGAGGACGGCGATAAGCAGCTTGGTTGTTTGCTGAGTTTATTCGCCGCCGCACCCATACCCTGGAAGTTGGTGGAACAGTGTTTACCAGAGGAAGACGAGGAAGAGTTAGAGGAAATTAGAGATGATAAGTTGTTGAATCTGCATTTACTTCAGCGCAAAGATGAGGGAGTTTATCAACTACATCCACTGCTAAGAGAGTTTTTTCAATATAAGCTTACAGATTTAGAGCAAGCAGAGGAATTAAAGCGATCGCTTTGTCGGTTAATGGTAGCGATCGCCAAAAAGATTCCTCAATACCCCACTCTTGAGCAAATTACTGATATTACCCCAGCAATACCTCATTTGACTGAAGTAGCGAACAATCTCATTGAATATATCAGCGATGATGATTTAACTCTGCCTTTCATCGGTAACGCTTGGTTTTACAGTGGTCAAGGATTATATGAACAGGCTGTCACTTGGTGTGAGCAGTGTCTAGAAGTTACTAAAAAGCGCCTAGGCGAAGAGCATCTTCATGTTGCCACCAGCCTCCACAACTTGGGGGGACTCTACTTTTCTCAAGGTCGATGCAATGAAGTGGAATCTTTATATCTCCAAGCTTTAGCAATAAGGCGACATCTGCTGGGTGATGAACATCATACTGTTGCCCAAAGTCTTAACGACCTAGGACTATTTTACTCTTTTCAAGGTCGATGCAATGAAGTGGAATCTTTATATCTCCAAGCTTTAGCAATAAGGCGACGTCTGCTGGGAGAAGAAAATCTTGATGTTGCTCAAAGTCTCAATAACTTGGCGTTATTTTACTATTTTAAAGGTCGACATAACAAAGCCGAACCTTTATACCAGCAAGCTTTAGCACTAAGGCAAAGCCTGCTGGGAGAAGAAAATCTTGATGTTGCTCAAAGTCTCAATAACTTGGCGTTATGCTACAAATCCCAAAGAAAATACAGTGACGCTGAACCTCTGTATGAGAAAGCTTTGGGACTACAACAACGCCTGCTGGGTGATGAACATCATACTGTTGCTACTACCATCAATAACTTGGCCGGACTCTACGAATCCCAGAACAAATACAGCGAAGCCGAATCCTGGTATAAAAAAGCTTTAAAAATACATCAATGCCGACTGGGTGAGGAACATCCCAATGTTGCACTCATTCTTAACAATCTGGCGGCATTTTACAACTCCCAAGGTAAATACAGCAAAGCTGAAGACCTGTTAAAGCAAGCTTTGGATATTTATGAGCGATGCCTAGGAGTTAATCATCCCCGTACTGTTACTTGTCGTGAAGATTTAGTATATCTTCGCGATCGCCTCCCCCCAAATCAAGAATAAGCTAGTTTTATGCAAAGCATACTGTAATAAAAATGAAAAGTGCGATCGCCTAGACTGAAATTCATATTGAATTAAGTAAAAATGCCTGATTACTTATGCAAAAGCAGCTTTTACTTTCTCAAAAGCAGCTTTTAATCTCGCATTTTGGTGTTTTCCACAAGCGAAAGCTGCTTTTACTTCTTCAAAAGCAGCTTTTAATTTCGCATTTTAGTGTTTTCCACAAACAGAAGCAGCTTTTACTTTCTCATTTTAGTGTTTTACGCAAGCAAAAGCAGCTTTTACTTTCTTAAAACCCAGTTTGCTTACTCATTAAAGTAGTTTACGCATTCATTTTGGTATATCATTGAGCCGAAAGCTGGCGTAGGCGTGAATGATGGAGAGATGCAGCTCCCGCAACAAAAAATCAGCTACGATCAATCATATAATTATCCTCACGAACAAAGAAATGTTAATTACATACACTGCAAAATATACAAAAACTAATAGCGGATATATGGGACAACTCATTGAATGGCAAGAAGTCATTACAGAAGGAGAAACCCTAGAAGAATGCAGGGCTATGTTACAAGATGCAACTAAAGAAATGATTCTTGCTTATCGCCAACAAAATAAAGATATTCCCACAGGTGGTTCTTTGTTTGAACAAATTCCTATAGAGGTTTGAGTGTGTCAGTCAAACGAAAAGAGCTAATTAAATACTTAGAACAAAATGGCTTTTATTTATTAAGAGAAGGAGGAAATCACTCAATTTATACTAACGATATAAAAACTATTCCTGTAAAACGGCATCGTACCATTGATCGTATTACTGCTAATGAAATATGTAAACAAGCAGGTTTATCACCTAATTTTTAACTACCACTTAGAACCATCGAAGTAATGAAATTTTGGGCAGTTTGTAAGCGCTTACAGGGTATCCATAGGCTCAAGAGTCGGCTCCTTGTTGAGGTCAATATTATCAATTACTGGTAGAGAATGTCCCAGCTTTAACCCAAGCAAAATCCAGTCTTCCAGTGTTGAGTGTAATTCATCCTCACACTCGCGCAAAGTCGATGCAAAAGCTATCACTCCTTTGCAAACAGGAATTCTACCTACAAATGTACCATCTTCTAACTTGTCATAAATTGCCTGGGCGTAGACGCAGAGCGGCTTGTCTTCAGACATCGCTCGGTCAACATAGTCGCTCAGAATAAACTTTATGACCATGAAATCTCGCATTGTGATACCAGTTTAATTTTACGTTAAAACAACTGTTCAACACGATTATTTAAACTCTCACTTTTTGTCAGATATTCTCGAAAATATAAACTATATAATTCACACGCAGGAGTACTGCGATCGCATTCTAAATTAATTAGCCCCATACTCTGCAATTTACATGCCAATGCTGGCTCTAATTGCACATAATTTGTAGCATTAATTACCTCATAAAAAGCATCTTGTAATTCTCGCTCATCTCTTAGCACTAACACAAACTGCCTTAAATACTCGTGATAAATTCCTGCTTCTGTGGGTGCTTGTTGTAATAGCTGTTCTAAATCCCCTTCTAATCCACCTTTACCCACAAGATGATATAAAGCTAATCGCACCAAATAAGGATATCCTCCTACCATTGCCATCAAACTCTCGACGTTTTTACTATCTGTCCAATCCAAGCCGTGACGTACTGCTAAATCCTGTACCTGTTCTTTTGTAAAGGGAGATAACTTAATCGGCAAACCAATATTAAATGGTGATTGAGTCAGTTTTATAGGAACAAGAATTTCCATTGAAGAAACTAGAACTAGGCGCAGTTTTTGCCAAATTTCTACCCCTTTGGCTCGTTCATGCCACGATCGCACCAATAGTAACAATTCTCCAGCAATTTCCTGATACTCATACAGCCAATCCACTCCATCCATTACCAAAACAAGGGGAGTTTCCAGCGCAGACAGTAAATACTGTTGGAAATAGATAGAACAACTCACCTTACTACCCATATCTTCATCCCAATAATCATTGAGTTTTGGTTCTAGCTGCAATTCTCGACTGACGTTGATACAGAACCAGCGCAAAAAATTATCAAAACTGGCAAATACTGCTTTATCTACTTGCTGAAAATCCAACGTTACAGTACTAAAACCTTGATTGTTAGCGCGTGTAAGCAACCGCAAAATCAGAGAGTTTTTCCCCATCTTCTTGGGTGCTTTGATGCAGATGAGACTCCCAGGTTCAGCCATTTTTGCGTAGGCGAGTTCCTCAATTGGCGGACGAGGGATGTAAAATCTGGAATTAAGGGATACTGGGCCACTAGGAAATTCTAAGGATATAGCCGTGGCTGCTTTGTTGAATTCCTTAACTAACTGCTGATGTGCTTTACTAAGACGATGATTTTCTACAGTCTGGCGGAAGTTTAATTTATTTATAGGTTCTTTGCAAAAATCACTCAGCAATTGCCATAAATGACCAGCAATTTTTCTGACACGTTCCTCGTCGTAGTGAGCTTCACAGGCTATATTCGTGTAGGTTTTCCCTTCCCACGAAGAACGTAATATGATCTCTTGGAGTGTCGTTAAACTGGTTGCTTGACTGGCTTTTAGTAGCAATACTACTTCATCTATAGTCATTACTCATCGGCTCTAAAGCATGAAATTTTCTCACACCATTATTCTTTGGAACTCAATGTAGCCTGCCTTATATGGATAGCAGCCAGCCCTTTCCCAAAAAGCTACAAACAAGGCTTGACAATTTATTTGTATCCTAAAATCTTTGACATGACTTAATCATAGAATTTTTTTTACAAAATTTTTTGACTTTTTAGGTGATTATATGTGATTTGAACTACTTTTTTTAGACATATCTTAGAATATAGATGCACACAATGTAGCGATTTTTTTCTAAAAAATGGCCACGGCGATCGCAACAGAGGTTACATTCGTCCGTTTACCTTTTTCTCAATTCCATCCAAATTAATGATATGGGCTGATATATGTCTGACCCAAGTTACAGCCTAATCAACCAAGTAGACGATTTGTTAACAAAACCGTACTGTCCATAACTGGATCGTCAGGGTGCTAAGACAGCGTAGAGAGAGCTACAGGACATCTTCCTCATCGTACCAGCAGCTATGCATATCGAAGAACCCGCTACTCATAAATCGGAAGCTCTACTTTCAGTACAAGATTCTCAGAGTTTCCCAGAATCACAGTCACTGCAAAAAGGACAAAAAGACTTATCTCAAGAAGATTTAGATCCTTGCCAATGCTCACAAGCCGCCTTACAAATGGCATTATTAGCCAGTGGCTTGGGGTTGTGGGATTGGAATCTGGTAACTGATAAAACTTATTATGATTCCCGGTGGAAGAGTATCCTGGGATACGAAGAAGACGAAATTGATAATGATTATACATCCTTTGAGCGACTTGTACATCCAGAGGATTTACCGAGAATTCGCCAGATATTGCACGATTATCTCCAAGGATGCACACCTGTGTTTGAAGTCGAATTGCGAATGCTGACTAAATCCGGTGAGTGGAAGTGGATTCTGGCTTGTGGCAAAGTATTTCAGTGGGATGAATTCGGTAAACCAGTGCGGATGGCGGGGACGCACAAAGATATTAGTCAGGATAAAGCGATGGCTATTCAACAATACCAACTATTTGAACAACTCCAAACAGAAATTACCCAACGCCAATCTACCGAAGACCAAGTTAAGGAAAAATCACAGCAGCTAGAAATTACCCTCGAAGAACTTAAATATACCCAAAGACAGTTATTGCAGAACCAGAAAATGGCTAACCTCGGTCAGCTGGTGGCAGATATGGCTAACGAAATTAACAACCCCGTTAGCTTCATTTACGGCAATCTCCATCCTGCGAGTCAATATGCTGAAGACTTAATCAGAATCATTGAACTTTACCAACATTACTATCCCAAACCGGCCCCAGTCATTGCCTTACATCTGCAACGCCTCGACCTTGGTTTCGTGAAGACAGACTTTTTAAAATTGCTGTGGTCAATGCGAGCCGGATCTGAGCGCGTCAAAGAAATTGTTTTCGCCTTGCGGAATTTTTCAACCTCTGACGAAGGTCAAATGAAAAAAGTTGACCTGCATAAAGGGCTTGATAGTGTTCTGAGGATTTTGCAGCATCGTTTGAAAGAACAATCAGATAGAGCAGGTATTGAAGTAATTAAAGACTTTGGGGAATTGCCCTTAATCGAGTGTTACCCTGGTGATCTAAATCAGGTATTCATGAACATCTTGACTAATGCTATTGATGCTTTAGAAGAAAGGATGAAACATGATTATTCTTTTACTCCCAGAATTTTTATTCAGACAGAAATTATTAGGAGTCATTTGTCATTAGTCAATAGTAATGAACCTTGGATAAATGACAAACGGACAGGAAAAAAATACAAAGTTATAATTCGTATTTCTGACAATGGGAAAGGCATACTTCCCCATATCCAAAGACAGATATTTGAACCATTTTTTACCACCAAACCAGTAGGTAAAGGGAAAGGACTGGGACTATCAATTAGTCGGGAAATTATAGTTGAAAAACATCAAGGGAAACTAAAGTGTAATTCTCAATTAGGTCAAGGCACAGAGTTGGTCATTGAGATGAATACAACAGCAAGGCACTATACCGCTATGAGAAAACACGCCAGCTTTTAAGTAATTAGCCGTGGGTATAAAGTATGATTTTTTATAAGTCGATGCATTAACAAGGCGGCGTTATACTGAGCGCATCTGAAAGTTAGGATTAGGGTAGTACAAACGCACAGTAAGTAATGTTCACGTTTTACCTAATCAATGAGAGTAATGCACGCGCTATCCTAAGTTGGCGATATGAACCACCTTATGATCTATACAACTACTCAGAGCAAGAAGCTAATTCACTACAACATATTCTGCACTCCCAGAATAACTTCTATAGCATTGTGGATAAAAATAGCGAGTTGGTAGCTTACTGTTCTTTTGGACAAGATGGACAGGTCACTGGTGGTGATTACCGCAATCAGGCGCTAGATGTTGGCATGGGAATTCGCCCTGACTTGGCCGGACGAGGAAAGGGTACTGAGTATGCCAATGCCGTATTGGAATTTGCAGACAGTTTATTTAACCCAAAAGCTTTTCGGGTGACGATCGCAGCATTCAATAAGCGTGCGATACGGGTATGGCAGAAATTGGAATTCGAGTATCAGCAGTCCTTTGAGCGAGAGAATGATGGAATGCAATTTATCATTTTATTACGAGCAGACCGCTGTAAGACACTGCCCAATTTTGACAATTTAGCTTAGAACACCTCTAACCATACCTACACTGGCATTTAAAACAGCAGATGGTAGATTATCAATGTCAGAATACTGAGTCATAGGATGGGAAAATAAAGGTGATTAATGCCCATCTCCAAACTTGCTAGGCCATTCACCCAAGACAGATAAACAGCAAATTTTATCAGTCCAAATCTATGAATTTGACCCCCTCCCAAACTCGAAAGCTACCCACTCAAGCAATAGGAGCCAAAATTTTCCACTCCTGTAACATCATTAGTTTATTTATCATGCTCACCAGTGGACTACAAATTTACAACGCCAACCCTGTTTTTGGTGGGCGTGCAGGTTTGCACATTCCTCCGATATTTACCTTAGGAGGTTGGCTTGCTGGAGGTAGACACTGGCATTTTGCAGCAATGTGGCTATTTTCCCTGAATCTCCTGTGGTATGGAATTTACGTTTTAATTACCCGGCGTTGGCGACATCGGTTTGTTGGTGCCAATGACTTGAAAGCATTACAAAAAAGTCAAAATTCCAAGCGTCTAATTTATGCTTGGCATCGGATTGCCTATACAGCAATTATTCCTATTTTGCTGCTGGCGTTATTTACAGGAATAGGAATGTATAAACCTGCCCAATTTCCCTGGATTGTGGATCTGTTTGGCAGTTGGCAAGCATTGCGAATCGTTCACTTTGCCTCAGTGCCGATGGTTATCTTATTTGCAGTGATTCACTCTCGGTTAGGGCGGAAAGCTGGTGGTACTGAATTAACAGAATCAATGTTTTGATAAATAATCTTTTTTTCACAAAAATATGAACTTTTTTGATAAATTGAATCGTAATATCTTGCAAAATCAAAGCTTACTGTTTGTAGGACTTGATCCAAATCCAGAGATGATGCCTGTGCGTTATGAATCTGAAGAACTCATCACTGGTTTGGAGAAATGGTTACAATTCATTATTACTGAAACTTCTGATTTCGTTTGTGCATATAAACCGACACTTGGCTTTTACCAAGCATTAGGTATTCCCGGTTTAGAACTGCTGTACAAAACTTTAGCAGCAATCCCATCCCACATCCCAGTTATTTTAGATGCTAAACACAGTGACTTAAATACTAGTACCATTTTTGCTCGAACTGTGTTTACAGAATGGCAGGTGGATGCAATCACTCTCAGTCCCTATACAGGACAAGATCATGTAGCACCTTTTTTGGTCTATCCTGATAAAGCGGTGTTTATTTTATGCTGTACTTCTAATCTAGGTGCAGAAACTTTACAGCAATATCCTACAAACGAATCGCCCCTTTATTTACAGGTAGTAAAAGAATCCAAAACTTGGGGAACTCCAGAACAATTGGGTTTGGAAGTGGGAACTACAAATCCTGAAGTTTTAGCACTTATTCGAGCGATCGCGCCTGAACGAATTATTATGGCGCGTAGCATCTGGGCGAAGAGTGGAAACCTGAAACCAATTTTAGAAGCAGGTTTGAATGCTAACGGTGATGGTTTGCTGATTCCTGTTCCTCAAGATATGTTGGGAAACACACAGCTATCTGAAGAAGTCCAGTCTTTACGCGCAGAAATTAATCAAATAAAAACTGAAATTATTCACGAAAATTCTACATGTTCTGTGTGGTTTCCTGATGTTTGTTTGCTAAATCAGCACCCACAACAGGATTTGATTTTACAACTTTATGATATTGATTGCATTATGTTTGGCAGCTTTGTCCAAGCATCAGGAGCTATATTTCCTTATTACATTGACTTACGCAAAATTATTTCCAATCCTCAGGTTTTTAATCAAGTTCTCACAGCCTATGAGGATATTTTGAAGAATCTCCATTTTGATAGGTTAGCAGGTATTCCCTACGGTTCTTTGCCTACTGCTACCGGTTTAGCTTTGCGCCTTAATTGTCCGATGATTTTCCCTCGTAAAGAGGTGAAGGCACACGGAACTCGGAGAGTAATTGAGGGTAACTTTCATCCCGGCGAAACGATTGTGGTGGTTGACGATATTCTCATCAGCGGTAAAAGTGTCATGGAAGGGGCAAAAAAGTTAGAATCCGCAGGATTAAATGTTAATGATATTGTAGTATTTATCGACCATGAACAAGGAGTAAAAGATAAATTACAGCAAAATGGTTATCGCGGTCATGCGGTTTTAACTCTTTCGGAAATTACGAATACTCTATATCAAGCTGGACGAATAAATGAGGAGCAATTTTTAGCTTTTAATGAAAGTTAGTACTCAAATAAACGAAAATTGGGAATGGGGAAAGATTTTCATCATCTACGTCCTCTTATTCATCTTTAGTCCCCAGGTTCAATCTAGTCACTAGAATAATTTTGATTTTTAAATTAATTATGAATTTTTCACTCAATCAACTACTTAAATGGTTAATTTTTACGCTGCTATTTCCTCTAGTATTTCTCAATGGTTGGCTAGCATTTTTACTTTTTAAAACTTTTCAACCTGTCGGAACAATACTTGTCTTGGCTATTTTGCTTGCATTCGTTTTAAACTATCCTGTTTCGATTCTCCAACAACGGGGAGTTAAACGCAGCTATGCAGTATCATTAGTATTTATATTAGCATTGGTAATTATTATTGCTCTGGGTATTACTTTAGTTCCTATTGTTTTAGAGCAGTTTAATGAAATGGCTAAAGTTCTTCCCCAATGGATTGATTCTAGCGAAGAAAAACTTAAAATTTTAAACGATTGGTTTTTAAGGCACAAAATAAATGTAAATTTGAGTCATTTATTAACACAAATTACTGACCAATTACCCAATGAGATAGAGTTTGTTTCAGATAAACTTTTAAGCATTATCAGAGATACGATTGATAGTATTTCTGAGGCATTAATCATAGTGGTTCTAACTTTTTATCTGTTGTTAGATGGGCCAAGAATTTGGGAGGCAATATTTAAAAAGTTACCTGGGAGTTTACCTCAACGGGTAAGCCAGTCAATTCAGCAAAACTTCCAAAATTACTTGATTGGTCAGGGAAGTTTGGCTTTGCTGATGGGAGTTTCACTAACATTATTGTTTTTAGCTTTTCAAGTCCAGTTTGCTTTACTCTTCGGTTTGGGAGTTGGGCTTTTGAGCTTAATTCCCTTTGGCGATGTTGTCAGTCTTGTTGTAATAACTTTAATAATAGCCACACATGACTTTTGGCTAGCAGTGAAGGTTTTTGCGGTAGCTGTTGTCATTGACCAGTTAATTGATCAGGCGATCGCACCACGACTTTTAGGCAAATTTACTGGACTTAGACCAATATGGGTGTTAGTTGCTTTACTTGTAGGAACCAATGTTGGTGGAGTCTTGGGTTTGCTAATAGCTGTACCTGTAGCTGGTTTTATCAAAGATGTAGCAGATGGTTTTTCTAAACCTAGTGGTTTCGATCAACCTGTTGATGGTGATGCAGCATCAAAATTGTTAGCAGAGGAATCAGCATCATGATTAATTTGCGAGGGGGTAGCGGGACAAGGTAATTTAGAATTACAATGCCCTGTAGAATTGCCCGCTTTTCAGCATAATAAAAAAAATCAAGTCACAACGGAGATGATCGCAAAAATAACTTTAAACTTGACAGACAGCTAGTCTATTTCATATCTCTGCTTATGTCTGGCTAAAAGCTCTTGATATTTCTCGTTTGTTTTTGCTTGCATCCATTTGATTTTAAATATTGCTGCTGATTCAGCTTTAACAGGGTCTACTTCATAGGGTAAAATCTCTTTTTGCGAATCCTGTTTGTATTTTCTGCCGCTTTTATGATTAGCATAACGACGAGAGCGAGTATAACCCATTTGGATAAACTTTCGTGCCATATCCGCTCCGACAAAATCATCTTGTTCTAGATAAATAAGAAACATCTCGTAGATTTTTTCACTTGACTCTCTAGCAATATCAGGAGTTTTGAACCGCCAGTAGGGAAGAATTTCTGACTTGTATGGTTCAACCAAAAGTACACCCTGCTCACCCTTGCCAACACGATAGAGTTCAGGATGTTGGCGAAAATCAATATTTTTAAAGTCTAAAGAATAATCAAATGGCATGATAGATTTTTATTTAGGAATAGTAAACTTTAAGAAAAAGTTCAACTTCTATCCTAGTAAAGAGATTTTGTTCTACTATGCTATCTAGCACCCAATCTGTGAACAGTGTCCTTGCGCCAGGAAATCTGCGTAAAGTTCATCACATTGCCCTCAACGTCCAGGATATGCAAGCTTCCCGTTACTTTTATGGCACAATCCTGGGTTTGCATGAACTGACAGGCGACGAAGTACCCGCAACCCTTGTGGAACTTGTTGCTTCTGGAAAAGTAGCAAACTTCATCACCCCGGATGGTACAATTCTGGATTTATTTGGGGAACCAGAATTATCACCACCAGATCCCAATCCAGAGAAGACTTTCACCAGAGCATACCATCTGGCTTTTGATATAGATCCGCAGTTATTTGAGCAAGCGGTGACAGTAATCAGAGAAAATAAAATAGCGATCGCACATGGCCCAGTCACTCGTCCTACTGGTAGAGGAGTGTATTTTTACGATCCAGATGGCTTTATGATTGAAATTCGTTGCGATCCAGAAGCCAGTTAACTTAGGGGTAATAACAAAAGTATCTACTATGTCCACAAAAATCACGCAAATATTTAAAGTAATTGAAGACACAATCACAAAACCGCCAATTCCACACGAACCATACAAGCAATCATTGAAAGCCTGGGCGATGTATTGTTTGCGAGACAAAGGTTTTATAGTTGTTTATGCTCAAAATGCCGACTTTGCAATTGAAACTAAAGGCTTAGAAAAGCTATATTTCAAAGTTTCCAATAGCCCCGATGATTTAGATAATTCTATTAGCTGGATTGTTTGGGATAGTGCAACCAAAAGTGCCAGTCTCATTCCCCAAAAAATAGACTGATGCTAAAAAATTGCTGTAACCGAATAATTCGTAATTAATAGTCTAGAGTAACCAAATTCATTCAAGGAGATAATAAAAAATTATTCCTTATTTAAGAGTAGCTACCTATCTTCTCTTAGTAAATTACGAATTACGAATTACGAATTACGAATTACGAATTAATCAGACAACTGCTGTACGAATATTTGATGTTCTGGCGAATTTAATCCCAACTGCAACACAGCTAATACTTGCTGCATATTGCCAGCAAGTAAATCCGACATTGATAACCACAAACCAGGAAATACTTGACTTTTGATAATTCCATCTGCGTCCACTTCTAAGGACACATATTCTCCTTGTTGCAGGCTAAACCAATTTAATTTATTTTCAAATACTTGCCAAATAATGTATTCTTTTACCCCATTACGACCATAGACTTTTTTCTTGTCATGTAAATCAATAGCAACGCTGCTAGCTGCTATCTCTATTACGAGTTCTGGCGCACCTTCGATGTAATCATCATCACTAAAACGAGATTGTCCTCTAGCTGCTGGTGTTATTAATAGCACCCCATCAGGTTGCGGTTCATTGTCTCGATCTAAGCGGACTGTTGGCTCAATTCCTAATCTCACACTAGGAGTGGCAATTTGGTAAGTCCACAACCAGCCTATTAGATGACCATGTGGTTCAGCATGACTTTCAAAGCGTAAAGGGGATGCCAAGTATACAACTCCTTCAATTAATTCTGCCTTTTGATGACGGGGCATTGCTTGATAGCGTCGCTCAAATTCGTAGCGAGTGAGGCGATCGCCATTCTCTAAAGGAGGAATTCGCTGCTTGAGTGATAGGTTGACCATGATTTTCTGCTCTGGCAAGGAGTCTTACTTTATTATGACTTGGTACATATTTTTTTGTGATCTACTGCCCAAGTCTCATCTTGTCAAAGAATCGTTAGAATTCAATACGCTTGGGTTAAGGCTTAACTCTTTGTCAACCAAAGTCAATTTTTTAACGAACCGCAAAGGACGCAAAGGGCGCAAAGGAAGAGAAGAAAGAGAAGAAAGAGAAGAAAGAAATGCTTAACTGAACTGTATTGCGTTAGAATTAGGCTTCTCAAATACCATTAAATGCTGTTGGGGTAACAAGTTTTTGGTTTCACGCCAAACCAAACCAACCGCTTGCATTTCTTTACGGACTTGCTTTTGAGTCATCTTATGCAGACGTTTAATCATAATAAAGGGATTTTCACCCCGATACTCAACTAGCACTACCCGACCACCTGCTTTAAGTCCTTTCACAATTCCTTCCATCACTTCTTGGGGATACTCAAGTTCATGGTAAGCATCTACCATCAACGCCAAATCGATACTTTCAGATGGTAAGTTGGGGTTACTAAGGGTTGCTAAAACAGGCTCAACATTGGTGATATTTTTCTCTTTTTTGAACAACTCAATGATTTCTAACATTTCTGGCTGAACATCTACAGCCAAGACTTTACCTCTTGTTAATAACGGCGCAATGCGAAAGCTCAAGTAACCTGTACCAGCGCCAATATCTGCTACTACATCGTTAGATTTAAGGTTAAGGAGGCTGACTATTTTACTTGGCTGTTCCTCCACCTCTCGGCTTTGTCGTTCTAGCCAGCCTGCGCCTGTATATCCCATAACTTTGGCAATTTCTCGCCCCATGTAGTATTTGCCAATACCATCTGGACTATGGATTATCCGTTGTTCGTAAACTGTGGTGGATGAAGAATCTGCTCTTGCTATGGCAGTTGGGTTAACCAGCAAGCATTCAAGCATTAACAGGAAAATTACTATAAAAGGTAAGATTTTAAGCTTGTGGTTATAACTCATCTTTTTTTGTATTTTAATAAAATTTCAGTTATACCCATTCATCTTAATTCTTGATGTGGATCAAATTGTGGGGGATGCCAACCCGTTTCTACCCAAAAACGTCGAGTAGCTTGAATTTATTTATTAATTTGACCTTAGCGCGAAGCCCTGGAAGTGACTGATCTTTGCAAATTAGCTAGAGCGCGATTGTAATCCAAAATAGCTGTGACTCGATTACCTTCTGCTCTTGTCAGGTCATTTTCAGCAGAGATCACCTCTGTTTGAGTGCCCACACCAGCTTGGAACCTCAGCCTTGCTAAATTCAGAGCTTCTCTGGCTTGATTTAAAGCCACGCTAGAAGTCTGCACATTATTTAAATTGGCTTGCAATTGAGAATAGTACTGTTCTACATCAAAGCGAATTAGGTCGCGCTGGCTACCAAATTGAGTCTCTGCGATCGCAATATTAGCTCTCGACTGAGCCGCCCTTGCTCTTGCTGCTCCCCCATCAAACAAACTGAGATTTCCTTGAATTCCCACTGAATAGCCATCAGTAATGCTGACACCATCATCATACCGATCTAGCAAGTTGTAGTTACCTACCAAACTAATTTGTGGGCCTAGCTGTGAAAGTGCTTGTCGTCGCTGTTGCTCACCAATGTTACGTTGTGCTAATTGCTGTTGCAATTCTGGACGATTTTGAAGAGCTAGCACAATAGTTTCTTCTACTGTTGGCTGCCAAAGACCGGCTAATTGTACCGGATCTGCCGCAGTGATATTAACCGACTGTGCCAAACTTAACCGAGTTGCTAACCGACGACGGGCGATTTCTTGCTGTGAGATAGCATTAGTCAGTTCTTGTTGGGCGTTTGCTAAATTCACCTGAGCTTGCAGCACATCGAACCGCGTACCCACTCCAGCCTGTTCTCTCGCTTGAGTATCCCGCAAACTAGCCTGGGCATTATCCACGGCAGACTGATTAATTCGTGCTTGTTCATCTGCTTCTAGCAAATCGTAATACTCAGTTGTGACATTCAGTTCGATTTCCAAAGATGTACTCTCAACATCTAATTCATCTATCCTTAGCTGTTCCTTTGCGGCTTGGATAGTAGCTTGTCGGTTCCCAGAAGTATAGAGGTCATAATTCAGTTGTGCTGAACCATTGAAAGAGGTGCTGGCTGGAGATGAACTGCTAGTAAAACCATTACCACTGTTAGTCAAACTACTGTTAATACCAAGAGTAGGAAATAAAGCAGCTTGAGACTCGCGTAGCGACGAGCGACTGCGTTCTAGCTCTAATATGGCTACCTGTAAGTCTCGATTGTTGCGTTTTGCCAGTTCTAAAGCTTGTGCCAAACTGATTGGCACAGTTCCCTGAATCTTTACTTCCTGCGGTTTGGTAGGAAATTGCAGAGGATTGGGATTGGGGTTGAGGTAATCGGGAACCTGTACAGGGCTTGAGGAATTCTGGGGTTTTGGGGGAGTTGCTGCACTTGCTAAAGTTGGAAAAAGAATAGCGATGCTTGACGGCAAAGCTACCGCCAACGCTACGCTCACCCAGGTATAATGCACAAATAATAAGCTGAAATTCATAATCTAGATGTAGTCATTAATTAGGTTTCTTTGAGGATATATCAAGAGTTTTTATCCTGATTAACCTACAGAAATTTAAGTCTTAAATTCCCCCTCTAAGGGTTGATATTAACAAATTAGCCTACAATCAAGCCATCTTGAACTCGAATAATCCTTTTGGTTTGAGCCGCGATATCTGGTTCATGAGTGACAATCACAATCGTGATCCCTTGGTCATTAAGTTCTGTCAGCAAACTCATCACCTCATGGGAAGTTTCAGTATCTAAAGCTCCTGTTGGCTCATCTGCCAAAACTAATGCAGGTCGGTTGACCAAAGCGCGAGCGATCGCTACCCGTTGTTGTTGTCCCCCAGATAGTTGACTAGGGCGGTTAGATATGCGTCCCTCTAGTCCTACCTTTTCCAAGGCTTCTAATGCCCTTTGACGGCGTTTTGGTTTGGGTAAATTAGCGTAAACCATTGGCAACATAACGTTTTCCAGCGCTGTCGCTCGCGCCAATAGGTTAAATTGTTGGAAAACAAAACCTATCCTTTGGTTGCGAATATAGGCTAATTCATCATCATCAAAAGTCGTTAGGTTTCTGCCTTCAAAAATATAGTCTCCAGTCGTAGGGCGATCTAGACATCCCAAAATATTCATGAGCGTGGATTTCCCCGAACCTGACGCACCCATAATCGAGACATATTCCCCTTCTTCAATGGAGAGTTCAATTCCCTTAAGAATTGGAACACTAACTTCTCCCAAGTAGTAAGTTTTAGTAATAGATTCCATCCAGATCATTGTTGGCATAGTAGAGAGACGCGATTAATCGTGTCTGTACAAGAATTACGAATTACGAATTACGAATTACGAATTACGAATTATTTAGTCGCTTCTTAAAGCAGTGATTGGATCTAATTTAGATGCGTTCCGTGCTGGAATCACCCCAGCCAGTAAGCCAACGCTCAATGAGAGTCCAAACCCAGCAATGATCGACAAGAAAGAAATGACGAAGGGAAATTTGAAAGTGCTTGCAGCTATAAAGGCTAATAAAACGCCAGTGGCCATCCCAATACCTCCACCAGCAATGGAAATTACGATCGCTTCAGCTAAAAATTGATTCAAGATTGCAGAATTGGTTGCCCCTACGGCTTTGCGAATCCCGATTTCTCGCGTCCGCTCAACTACGGAAACCAGCATAATGTTGGCAATACCGATTCCACCAACCACTAACGAAATTCCAGCGATCGCTACCACCATTACTGTAAACAAACCCACAACATTAGTGAAGGTACTAACAATATCAGCTTGATTGGTCAGCCGAAAATCATCGGCTTGTGGCGGATAAATGTTGTGACGCAACCGTAAGAGATTGGTGACTTGAAACTGAGCGGCTTCTAATTGCTCCTGATTAGCACCTTTGACTAAAATTCCATTTACAGAAACGCCTACGAGGGCATTGTTCCCAACTAGTCTCTTCGACATACTAGTTAAAGGAATGAAAATCTGGTCATCTCGATCCATCGGCCCCTGAGAACCTTTAGGTTCCATCACCCCAATCACTTCATAAGCCTCTCCCTGAATGCGAATTCTCTCGCCGATGACATTGGCACTCTGTCCAAAAAGTGTTCTTTGGACTGTAGGGCCAAGAATAGCTACCTGTGCGACAGTATCTAGTTCTTCTTGAGTAAAATATCTTCCTTGTTGGGGATGGGTATTTCTGACTTCTGGGTAGTTCAAATCTGTGCCATAAATGGTTGTTGAGGTATTCTGTCCCCCATATACAACTTGAGCACTCCGTTGGAGATAAGCAGAAACCATCTGTGCTGATGGCGCTTGTGTAGCAATCGCCTTTGCATCTTCCCAAGTCAAAGTACTGCTAGAACCGACTCCTTGACGGACATTACCGCTTCTTGCCGCACCCGCCAAGATTTGGATCACATCTGTACCCAATGCTTGTATCTGTTGCTCAACCCCCTTTTGCACTCCCTGACCGACAGAAGTAATCGCAATGACTGAAGAAATTCCAATAATCACGCCCAACATCGTTAAACCTGTGCGTAATTTGTTACTCCACAGAGTCTCTGCCGCCATTGTCAAAATTTCCAACAACGGTACTGTGCGGGTATTCTTAGCTTTATAAAAGCCGCTAAATATTTTAAACATAAGGTTTTATTTACAACTAACTTTAAGGGGAACCACCGCCTGAACGACCTCCGCCGCCACCGGCTCCTCTTCCTCCGCCTCCAGATCCTCCGCCTCCTCCTAGACCAGGAAAAACTCCTCCTCGTGGTGTTGATTGCGGACGTGATCCTGGTGGGAAACTGAGTAATACTCTCTCGTTTCCTGTCAATCCAGACTTAACTTCGGTAAAGTTATTCGCGGTAACGCCAGTCTCAATGCGAGTAAACACAGGTTTGTTATCAACTCCAGCCACAAACACACCTGTGGCATTGTTTTGGCGCACCACTGAGGCCGTTGGTACTACTAGAACATTTTCAACTTGGCCGACTTGAAAATCTACTTCCACATTCATTCCAGATCGGAGTAGCCTTTGAGGGTCTGAAAGTGATACTCTCACTTCAAAACTGGTGACGTTTTGCTCTACTATTGCTTGGGCAGCGATTTGACTGACTTTACCTTCAAAGGTTTTTCCTGGGTAGGCATCTGCTTTAATCGAA
This sequence comes from Nostoc sp. NZL, assembly GCF_015714705.1. NCBI lineage: Bacteria > Bacillati > Cyanobacteriota > Cyanophyceae > Nostocales > Nostocaceae > Nostoc > Nostoc sp. NZL. The sequence continues at coordinate 62,613 of NZ_WBKL01000036.1, forward strand.
ACTTTTTGACCAAGGCTGATTCTGGAAATATTTGTTTCCGCTAAACTTGCGACAACTTCATTGGTTGAAGCTAGAGACAAGATTGAAGAAGAAGAAGAAGAAGCTACTTCACTACTGGCAGTTGTGGGTGTCACGAAAGCGCCTGGATCAGCAAACTTCTTTGTCACCACACCATCAAAAGGTGCGCGAATAATCGTGTCATTGATTTCGGCTTGGATGTTTTGCAGCGAACCGCGAGCAGATGTTACCTGGGCGCGGGCTGCGTCAATATCTTCTTGACGCGTTCCGGCTTTCACAAGTGCCAAAGCTTGCTGCCTCTGCTTCACCACAGCTCGTGCTTGTTCAATATCTTCTGGACGTGACCCGGCTTGTTGCAGAGCCAGTGCTTGCTGTGCTTCATTTACACTAGCTTGAGCGCTGTCACGATTGGCACGGTTTTGGTTAAGAGTCTGAAGGGAAATACCGCCTGCATTGTAAAGTTGCTGATTACGAACCAAATCATCTTCTGCTTGGCGAAGGGAGGCTTGAGCGCTTTGCAAGCGTGCCCGTGCTTGGGCAATATCTTGAGAGCGATTGCCTGCTTGTACCTTTTGCAGATTCGCCTGGGCTTCGTCTAATACACCTTGGGCTTGAGCAATATCTTGAGGGCGATTACCTGCGATCGCCTTTTGCAGATTTGCCTCGGCTTGTGCCAATTGTCCTTGAGCAGAGGTGAGTTGCCCTCGCAGGTTGGAATCATCCATGTAAGCGACAATCTGTCCTTGTTTAACGAGATCCCCTTCCTTTGCCAGCAGTGTTTTCAAGATGCCTGAATTTTTCGGGCTGAGGTTGATTGACCGCTCAGGCTTTACCGTTCCGTTCGCTGAAACTGTCATTGTTAAACTCTGCCTTTGTACAGGTCTTGTCAGCACCCGGCCTCTGGCTTCTTGGCGGGAAACAACGGCTACTTGGTAATAAACTGCATAGCCAATTCCCCCCAAAAGGCAAAGGGCAATTAGCCAAGAGAGCCAATTACGTCTGCCCTTTTTTTTCTTTACCTCTGGAACTAAAAATGGTGAATCTACTGTATCTGATGTATCAATTTTCATATCTAAATTTGTCTATAAAGAACGGCTACCGAGCTAGTTATTCACGGCTAAAACTATAGCCTGGTAGCCCTATACTGACAATAATTTTGAGTTTTTGGTGTTTTAAAGGTTTATTTGCAGTACCAATCCACTAGGAAGTCTGAAGTAATCATCACGCACTCTCACTAATCTCCCAGATGGAACAATTTCCTGATTGGGAAGAAGAATGTCCCCGTTGGGAAGTCTGAAATAACCTTGATTACGCAGTCTGACTATGGATCTAGCAGGAATAATTTGCCCGTTGGGATATCTGATGTCACCATTACCAAGTCTGACGACTCTGCTATAGGGTTGGTTGTCACGGTTCCAATTGCCCCGGTTTCCAGGGTTTCTGACTTCTCCGGGATAGGGTCTGCCGTTGCGGTTCCAATTACCCTGGCTTCCAGGATAGGGTCTGCCGTTGCGGTTCCAATTACCCCTGTCTCTGGGGTTTCTACCTTCTCTATAGTTGCGTCTGCCGTCGCGATCCCAATTTTGATCGCGATCGCCAACAACATAGACTTTCGTCTGGGCACTTGCAGGCGCAGTCAAGATAGTAGGGACAATGATCAGGGCAGCAGCAGCAGCAGCTAAGACTATTGATACACGGTTTGGTTTCAACATAGAATTGACTCCTTATTTGCATTAAAGTTCTATTTTGCTGAGGTTTGAATTCAGCACATCAAAGTGTTTAATATTTACCTCATCGTATAAATTCATACATAATAATTATTGATCAAAAAGTTCAAACCGATGTATGACGAAAGTCACTAGTAATTCCACGCTGATGTATGACCAAAGTCACCAATTTTTTTAATGGGGAGTGGGAAGCAGAGGGGGTAAGGGAGAATAATTAATTCCCAATAAATACCTAACCCCTTTGATTTAATCCTGGCTTGGTGCAATTCCTTGCCAGACAATATCCACAAGACTCTGGACAAATAGTGATACTTCTGTGGCACGATCTCCAGAATTTAATAGTAATTCGGTAGTTGATGTACTGACTTGAGACGATATCTGCTCTAAGAAAACGTAGTTCATCAGCGATCCTAGTAAGACATGAGCCACTGTCTGGGGATCGCAAGGGCGAAGCCGGCCTTGGTTGATCTCATGCTCTAGGAAAGCAGTCAGTACTTTGACATCTCGCATCGGCCCTGGTTCTTTACCTCCAAGTTGTGGGAGCGCATTGCCTCGCGATCGCAGCATCATGATTAGAGGCAGCACCTCACGATGGAATTCCATAATCTGGAGACAAATATTGATTAGGTTTTCTTTGAGATTGCCTTTGCCACAAAGAGATTCCAACTCGTTCACCCACAGTGGTTTTTCTGGAATTCCCATCGCTGCAAAAAATAATTCTTCTTTCGTTGAGAATCGCTTGAAAATTGAAGCTTCAGAAATACCAGCCTGTTGAGCAATTTCTAAGGTTGAAGCACCAAATCCTTGTTGTAAGAAAACTTGACGGGCTGCTTCTAAGATTTGCTGATTGGTGATTCTGGGTATACGAGCCATAAATAAGTAAGTGATTACTTATTAATATATTGTTTTTATTATGGGGATGTCAAGAACTAATGACGTAAGATTTTGCTGCCGTCAACAGCGGAGATCGTTTAAGCTAGCTGAAAGATTCTTTGATTAGTGGCTTAAAGGCGGTAGTGTGCCTAAACATGTTCGTTTGATTTCTTTTCTAATGGTTTGTAGTTTGTGGAGTATGCCAAAAGCCGCTAACGCGCAGGCATTAATACCCCATACACTGCAACTAGATGGTACAAAGTTAGAAAAACAGGGGTTGAGCTTGGCACAAGAGGCGGCTCAACTGGCTCAGTTTCAACAGGTTGAATTAGCTTTGCCACGAGCGCGGCTGGCTAGTCAACTGGCTCCTAAGAATGATAAAGTGTGGTTGCTCTTAGGTGGATTGCAACTACAAACTAAAGAGTTTGACGGGGCGATCGCTAGCCTGAAAAAAGCACAATCTATCAACCCCAAAAATGGTGATATTTTGTTTGCTTTGGGTTCAGCTAATTTTCAGCAAAAAAATTACCAAGCAGCTGTTGTCAATTACCAAGATGGTTTGAAGTTAAAACCCAATGATCCAGAAGGGTTGTTTAATTTGGGTAATGCTTACTTTCTGCTGGGTCGATTGCCAGATGCGATCGCACAGTACAATACAGCAGTTTCTCAAGATAAAAAATTCTGGCCAGCGCTCAACAATATTGGCTTAATCAACTACGAACAGGGTGATATCCCCGGAGCAATTAAGCAATGGCAATCTGCTGTAACGATTGATAAACAAGCCGCAGAACCTTTATTGGCCTTGGCAGTGGCACTATATACTAAAGGTGATCGCCAACAAGGATTAACCTTGGGAGAAACCGCACTCCGCATCGATTCGCGCTATGCTAATTTGGATTTTCTCAAAGAAAATCTCTGGGGCGATCGCCTACTGTCTGATACGAAAAAATTCCTAGAATTACCCCGTATTCAAGCAGCCCTACAGCAACCAGCAAACTCATTATCAGCCCCTGAAAAACAGCCTACCCAATAATAAAGTTAGGAGTTACGAGTTTGGAGTTAGGAGTTAAAAGTAAATATTTCAACTCATAACTCAGCACTCATAACTCATAACTTTTGTATTACCACTTGCCTAATGGTACCTTTTCGTAGTACATCTATACTAAATCAACACAGGAAGTAGTCGCCCAAAAACGTTTGCGGGCGAGTATTCCTGAAATAAGTCGTCAATTCTCAATGGTCGTCTGTGGGTAAAAGTGCGATGATTTGGTCAACAAACTGTTGATGGTCAACAACTGGTTTAGAAATGTAGCCATCAGCGCCGCTTTGCTTGAGAAAATTTTCGCGATCGCCTTCCATAGCATGTGCCGTCACCAAAATAACAGGTAAATTTGCTGTTTTTGGATCAGATTTTAACATTTGTGTAATTTTGATTCCATCAACAGATTTACCTTGGTAAACGCTTCTAGACAGAGAAACATCCATCAGAATCAGGTCGGCTTCTCCTGATTGGGCAATTTTTATTACTTCTTCGACATTTTCAGTGTGTTTCACACCCAAGCCGCCACGCTTGGACAAAATTTTGGAAAAAACACGAGCATTAATTAGATCGTCTTCGACAATTAAAACAGTTTTCATGAGAATTTTAGTTATAGAGGTAGAGGTAAGGGGATTAGGCAATTCAAAATTCAAAATGAGAAAGTGCAGTCATGGCAAGTATCCTGGCTATGGAGTCTATACAAATTAAGTGTGCAGCAGATTATCATTTGATTAAAACAGCTACCTGCTATCTGTTTCCTTTTTAATAGTGAATGTACATCCTTGTCATCAAGGATGATACTACTGCTTTTTCTTTTATGACTATCAATATTTTGTTAGGAATCCCATTTCATCCGTTATGCTGTGGTTGCTGCAATATTGAGTTCCGCCGGCTTTAGTGTAGTTAAATTTCAGGGAAAAAACTCATGGCAAAACAGTTAAACCTTCTCTCAACGGGACAGGTAATTACAACAGCCCTGCACACCGAGATGCAACGGTCTTATCTAGAATATGCCATGAGCGTGATTGTCGGGCGAGCGCTACCAGACGTGCGTGATGGCTTAAAACCAGTGCATCGTCGCATTTTGTATGCAATGCACGAACTCGGTTTAGTACCAGATAGACCCTATCGAAAATGTGCCCGTGTAGTGGGTGATGTGTTGGGTAAATACCATCCTCACGGCGACCAATCAGTTTACGATGCTTTAGTCAGGCTGGTGCAGGATTTTTCTAGCCGCTATCCTTTACTAGCAGGACACGGTAACTTTGGCAGCGTCGATAATGACCCGCCAGCGGCTATGCGCTACACAGAAACGCGCCTCGCACCCATCAGTCATGAGGGAATGCTGACAGAAATTGGCGAAGAGACTGTGGAATTTGTCGGGAACTTTGATAATTCCCAGCAAGAACCAACGGTGCTACCTGCTCAATTGCCGTTTCTGTTACTCAATGGCTGTTCTGGTATTGCCGTGGGAATGGCAACGAATGTTCCACCGCACAACTTGGGGGAAGTTGTCGATGGGTTAATTGCCTTAATCGACAACCCAGATTTGCCAGATGAAAAATTATTTGAACTAATTCCAGGGCCAGACTTTCCCACTGGTGGAGAAATAGTTGGTGAGACGGGAATTCGGGAAGCATACACCACAGGTAAAGGTGGAATTCTAGTGCGGGGAGTCGCAACTCTGGAGGAAATTCCAGCCGCGAGGGGAAGCAAGCGACGGACGGCAATTATCATTACAGAATTGCCATATCAAGTGAATAAGGCTGCCTGGATTGAGAAGGTAGCGGACTTAGTAAATCAAGGACGCTTGCAAGGAATTTCTGATCTTCGGGATGAGAGCGATCGCGAAGGGATGCGGGTGGTAATTGAACTCAAACGCGATACGAATCCCCAAGAAGTTCTCCAGCATTTGTATCACCAAACTGCTTTGCAAATGACTTTTGGGGCGATTCTTTTAGCAATAGTGAATGGACAACCCCGCCAGTTAAGTTTGCGTCAACTGTTGCAAGAGTTTTTGAGTTTCCGAGAAGAGACGCTCAACCGTCGCTACAATTACGAGTTGGGGAAGGCCCAAAGTCGTGTGCATTTGGTGGAAGGTTTACTCAAAGCACTATCTAATTTGGATCAAGTAATTGAAATTTTGCGGCAAGCTCCCGATGGGAGTACGGCAAAAATTAACCTTTGTAGCCGACTAGATTTGAGTGAGGTACAAGGAGATGCAATTCTGGCTATGCCGTTGCGTCGTCTCACCAGTTTAGAACAGCAAAATTTGCAGCAGGAATTTGAGCAGCTAAGTGAACAAATTGGCTTGTTGGAGCGGTTACTGAACGATCGCCGGGAATTGCTCAAGGCGCTGAAAAAAGATTTGCGATCGCTCAAGCGCAAGTACAGCGATCCCCGGCGTACTAAGCTAGCGCCTACCAGCACTGATACAAGAATACAAGAGGACAAGGGTAAAAAAAGACAAGGAGTAGAGGAAGAAGAGGAACTTAAATCTTCTGAACCGGCAGAGGAAGCGGTTTTAGAATTTACTCAACGAGGTTATGTCCGTCGCACCCAGCCATCTGGAAGAAAGTCAAAAGGTGAAAATGGTTTGCATGATAATGACTTCATTATCCAAACTGTTTTAACTGACACAGAAAAAGACCTGCTAATACTAACCGGTGGTGGCAAAGTCTATCCTGTGAAGGTGGGAGAAATTCCTCCAACCACTGGACGTTCTCCACGGGGAAAACCTTTGATTACTATGCTCAGTAGTACTGCTCAAGGTGCTCAAGAAGCTGTGGTCAGCCGCTTTTTACTGCCGGAAAATCTCGAAACTAAGCAGATGATTCTCCTAACAAAACAGGGACGGATTAAGCGTCTGTCTCTGGGAGAATTTACTAACTTGACTCGACGCGGAATCACCATTTTGAAGCTCAAAGACGATGATGAATTGTCATTTACCCAGTTCACCGCTCCAGAGGAGCATCTGATTTTAGCTAGTTCAGGTGGGCGAGTGTTGCGCTTTGCAGTCAATGATGAACAATTACCGATCATGGGTCGCACCGCGATGGGTTTACAAGCATTTCGGTTATTGAAAAATCAGCAAATGGTTGGCTGTGTCACTGTCGGTAAAGATGACCAACTGCTGCTAGTTACTCAAGAAGGATATGCCAAGCGGATGGCTGCGAGTCAGTTGAGAGCGGCTAATCGCGGTGATTTAGGCACGCAAGCGCTGAAATTTGCCAGTAAAACTGACAACCTAGCTGGTATGGTCATAGCGATTGCATCTGGCGAGGTAGCCTTAGTGACGAATAAGGAACGGGTAGTGCGAATCCCTGTGGAAACAGTGCCACTCTTAGGTAGAGATGTCAAAGGTGAAAGCATTATCCAACTCAACCGCGATGAAAAAATCATTACCGTTGCCGAAGTGCGATCGTAAATCAAGGTGAGTTTCTATTCTTGTAGGTATTCTTCTAGGTTTACCTCGTTCCCAGTCTCCGGCTGGGAATGCCTTTTTAGAGGCTGCCGCCTCCCGAATTGGCGGCAGAAAATATTGAGGTGGATGGTACTTAAATAAGCACCATCCACCTCAATACGGTTCGGACAAGGTTTTTTGATGAAAATCATAGATCACAAAAACGCGATAAATCGCCGTCTCTTCTCTTAACCGAACCGTATTGCCATCCACCTATGAAACAAAATGCAAAACTTTTGTTTCATCCATATTTTTAAGTATTTTTGACTATACATATCTCTAATTTTTCATCGCAAAATAACAAACTTATTGAAAATAAAGCAATACAAATCAATATTTTATAATTGCTCTCAATAAAAATAAGATTGTCTCTGACGATAAAAATTCATGTAACACTCAGTAAATCTAACTGAAGGCTGATGTTTTAATCTGTATAAATAGCTATCTCTGTTTATGTCAAGGTATGGAAACAAAAGTATAAATAATGTTGCCTTTATAAAAATATTTGTTATATTAGTTTACATAAGGCAATAAACCTTAAAAATTCAGTTTGGAGTCTCAGCCATGACAAATGCAACCACAACAAAAGTTACTACTTCTGTAATTGAAGATCGCAACGCTTGGCGCTGGGGCTTTACCCCACAAGCAGAAATTTGGAACGGTCGTTTGGCAATGATCGGCTTTTCAGCAGCCATTTTGGTTGAGGTTTTTTCTGGACAAGGCTTTCTACACTTTTGGGGCATCCTGTAAGTTTTAATATCTAAGATGACCTATAGATGACCTATAAATAAAAAAACCTGGAGTGCTAATTCACTACCAGGTTTTTTATTTGTCATTTGTCAGTTGTGCTTTGTTTATTCACTAATGACTAATTACTATTGACTACCGAATATATTCCTTGAGAACGCTGTTACGATTTGGATGGCGTAACTTGCGGAGTGCCTTCGCCTCAATTTGACGAATGCGTTCGCGGGTAACGTTGAAAATCTGCCCGATTTCTTCAAGGGTCTTCATCCGACCATCGTCCAAGCCGTAACGCAGTCTGAGAACATCGCGTTCACGAGGACTGAGACTGTCAAGGACTTTTTCGAGGTCTTCGCGCAGAAGATTTTTGGAAACTTGGTCTTCTGGCGTTTCACCATCGGATTCAATAAAATCGCCCAATCGAGAATCTTCTTCTTTACCAATAGGCGTTTCTAATGAAATGGGCAACTGGGCAGACTTAGCAATAAAACGCAACTTCTCAATGGTCATTTCCATCCGAGTAGCGATTTCTTCTTCAGTTGGTTTACGACCCATTTCTTGAGACAGTAACTTGGTAGTTTTCTTAATCCGAGAAATGGTTTCGTAGAGGTGAACTGGAAGGCGAATTGTGCGGGATTGATCTGCGATCGCGCGGGTAATTGCTTGACGAATCCACCATGTAGCGTATGTAGAAAACTTATAACCTTTTTCGTGGTCAAACTTTTCAGCGGCACGAATCAAACCGAGACTGCCTTCCTGAATTAAGTCCTGGAACGACAAACCACGATTCATGTACTTCTTAGCAATTGAAACTACAAGACGGAGGTTAGATTGCACCATCTTGTCTTTCGCCCTGCGACCAACATGGAGGCGATAACGAAAAGCTGGTAGTGGCAGTTGTACTGCTTCTGCCCATTCGCTATCTCGAGGGTCGCGATCCAACTGTTCTGAGAGTCTTTCCCGCACTCTCTCTAATTCCAGTAAATCGGCTATTTTCCGCGCCAATTCAATTTCTTCGTCTGCCCGCAACAGACGAATTCTACCAATTTCTTGCAAGTAAAGCCGAATTGAATCTTCGGTATAGTGCTTTTTCTTGCTTTGTGTCCGACGACGCGATTTAGCGGCTTTTCCAGACTTTGCGTCGTCCTCATCAGACTGAGGCTCTAAAAATTCATCGTCACCTTCATCGATGATCAGCAAGTCCTCTTCATCGTCTATTAAGAGTTCTTCTAACTCGAGCTCAGGCTGATTCATTATTTCTAGGTCAGGCTGATATATGCTTTCGAGTACGTTGTTAGCCTGGTTCATGCCGCGTTCCTCATGCTCCTTGCAGAATCAATTACTCAAGATGTGTTTACTGCTCTTTTAAACGAGCTATTTGTCAACCGAAAATAATCTTTTTGGCAAATTTGCCAGATATATTTTCGGGCGTTTTAAACCTCCAGTTGGAGGGTTTTTTACTTTAGTTTAAGCCATTACTAAAAGTGACTTGCTCGTCTTAGTAAATGTTATATGTGTTGCTATCACACACTGCTTTCAACTAACTGGTCAAAAAAAAGACTCGCCTTTATCAAAAAATTTGCCACTCTATACTAATGAATTCAGACTGTTGGCAGATTTTCCTATAAAGACTCTTCCGATTGTAGCCTGTTTCACAGAAATTGCACTCTTTTTGTGTATTAATCATGATCTTCTAAAGCAATTATTAGCCACTATTACCAAAAAGATATTAAAAACGGGAGTTATACCCTTAAATTTTTCTCCACTTTTCGGAATTGCAGTGACCTGCTTATTACATTACAAAGTAAGTACGTTTGCTTTTGCCGAATTTCATGTATTTTACACAACATTAATTACTTAGGAAGGGTGCATTTTATGTTAACTCAGACAATTCGTCTTAATCTACCCATTTTTACATTTGCTTCACAAATTACGCATTCCTTAGACTAAACCGGGTCTTGACCTTGGGTAAATACAACAAGGGTGGTGGTGCTTGCCTTAAAGCAGTTAACCTTCCGCGGACTAATTACCTTAACTGAGGAGTTGAGGCTGGGGCGGAATCGACCTGATAGCAGATCAATTTAGGTTGAACTAATTCGGTCTTATTCACACGTTAGCGCACTGTGGCGATTTCAGCCCTATGAAACTTGACAAACTTTTCTTATTGTATACAAGGATATTTTAATCAATTCAAAAACAATTTGTCCTGCGAACTCGCCAGTATAGTCTTATTTAAGGCAAAAGTTCATTAGATACATACGATACAATAGCGATCGCCACGGCAGTACATGAAGATATTAACAAGTTTGCTGCCAGTTGGTGTCTGCTTCCAGTAGGCATTACCTCGAACAAAGAGAACCCAGAAGATTGTCTGATGATTTGGTTACAAACTTTGCTTGCGTAAGTATGTTGTAAATTTCAATACTTTTATTTCGGTAAGCTTCTGTCATCTTATTATGAGAAATCCTCAAGATACTTATTAATTGCTGTTTGATAGATGAGATTCAGTTATTTTCTTAAAGCATAACAAATGTGTTTTTAGGTGGTGGGCGAAATGAATCAACCAGTCACTGCAAAGATTATTATCTTAACTAAATTTCCAAAAAAGTTGGTAGTTTAGCTAACACTAGAAGATTGAACTTTTGTAAAATGTTGACAAGAGGCAAATTATATGTATGTTTGCTAACTGAAAAATTTAGAATTTTTGTAGTTATGTAGCACTGACCTACCACACAAGTAGTAGGTCAACCTAAATTTTTTTAATTGATTGTTAGCGTCTAGTTAAAAGCCAGGGTGCCTTTCAAGTCTACCCCTAGCTAAAGCTGGAAACTATGAGCAATGCTTGAACTACCGTGGTGTTGGGGTGGTGTTTAAACTTGCGGGAAAATTAGGTGGCAGAAGTACCTGGTCAACTACATGAACGATGCCATTGCTAGCTGGGATGTCTGGCTGAGTCACTTTAGCGTTGTTGACTGTGATTGAGTTGCTGGCACGATCAACCGTGATTTTAACGGGATTACCCTCAACTGTTTTAACTTGTCCAGATGTCAATTGTTGGGAGGTAATTCCCCCAGGTATAACGTGGTAGGCCAGAAGCCTGACTAATTGTTGTTTGTTTGCTGGCTGTAAGAGTTGGTCTAAAGTAGCTTTTGGTAAAGCAGAGAAAGCGGCGTCAGTAGGAGCAAATACTGTGTAAGGGCCTGGTGCAACCAATTGTTCAGTTAAGCCCGCAGCTTGCACTGCTTGGATGAGAGTTTTAAACTGTCCTTGACTAGCTGCGGACTTTGCCAGTTCTGCTAAATTTTGGGTTGCAGTTGTGCTGTTAGGAGTTGGCGTGACGGGAGGGACAGTTGTTATGGGGGTTTGGGCAACGGGAGGAACAGTTGCGGTGGGAGTTTCTGTGACAGGTTGAGCGCAGGCAGACAGAGCAACCAAACTACCTATGCCAATAATATTGAACAATGCTTTTCGTACTATGCCTTTGCTCGCTTTCATAGCTTTGTGTCGAATCCAATTAAATAGGGAATTATTAACAATAGTTAATGAATTTATGGATATAGTCACTCATCTAACGACATAGTTTGTAGTCTGAAAAATATTAATACAAAAACTTATCTATTTCCTAGTTTGTCATCAACCAAAAGAGGTATTTTTTATAGCAATTTTGGATATAAAAAAGGTAATGGGTGAAAACCTATTACCCATTACCTTTGTCAAAAATTCTTAGAGTAGTAGCAGGGAATTGATATTAGATATCTAAATCAGTGAAGTTCAATTTAGAACCATAGGTTTCGATGAATTCTCGTCTGGGTGCGACGCGATCGCCCATTAAAATTGTGAAGATGCGATCAGCTTCGGCAGCGTCCTCAATTTCGACTTGCTTCATTTTGCGGGTTTCTGGGTTCATTGTGGTGTCCCAGAGTTGTTGTGGCATCATTTCACCCAAACCTTTGAAGCGTTGGATGGTATAGTTGGCATTAGCAGGAAATTTGGCGATCGCTTGATTTTTTTCGCGATCGCTATAGCAGTACTCATGATTACGTCCCCGTTCTACTTTAAACAATGGGGGACAAGCAATATAAATAAAGCCTTGTTCGATCAGTGCCCGTTGATATCGATAGAAGAATGTTAACAACAAAGTTCGGATGTGCGCTCCATCTACGTCAGCGTCAGTCATGATGACTATGCGGTGATAACGCAGTTGGGTGGAATCGAATTCATCACCTTTGACACCTAAACCAAGTGCTGTAATTAACGCTTGAACTTCGTTATTTTTATAGATTTTGGCATCGTCGGTTTTTTCAATATTGAGAATTTTACCACGTAGAGGCAAGATAGCTTGAGTCCGGCGATCGCGTCCTTGTTTAGCACTTCCACCGGCTGAGTCCCCTTCTACGATAAATATCTCAGATTCGCTGGGGTCACGAGAACTACAATCTGCCAATTTACCAGGTAATGGCGAAGATTCCAGTACAGATTTGCGTCGCACTAATTCCCGTGCATGACGGGCTGCTTCTGCGGCTTTGAAAGCTTGGATAGCTTTATCTAAAATTGAGTCTGCTATGGCAGGATGAAATTCTAGGTACTCGGTGAGAACTTCTCCCACCAAAGAATCAACAATTCCTCGAACTTCGGTGTTACCAAGTTTAGTCTTAGTTTGTCCTTCAAATTCTGGATCTGGGACTTTAACGGAAATTACCGCAGTCAAACCTTCGCGAACGTGTTCGCCACTGAGGTTAGGTTCATTCTCTTTAATTTTATTGCGCTTGCGAGCGATCGCATTTAATGTCCGAGTCAAAACCGCCTTCAATCCTTCTAAGTGCGTACCACCATCCACCGTGCGAATATTGTTAGCAAAACCTAGAACATTATCCGTGTAAGCATCAGTACACCATTGCAAAGAAACTTCCACTTGTACGTTGTTGCGTTCTCCCTGCACATAGATAATTTCTTCATGCAGCGGCTGCTTCTCGCGGTTCATGTAGGCGATATATTCTTTAATACCACCCTTATAATTGTAGGATTCTACTTTCGGTGTATCGCTTTTTAGTAGTTCTAGACGGTGGTCAGTAAAGGTAATTTTGACACCTGCATTCAGATACGCCAATTCCCGTAGGCGACCTGATAAAGTGATGTAATCAAACTCAATGCTAGTTGTAAAGATTTGAGTATCTGGCTTAAAGGTGACAGAAGTTCCAGTTCTAGCTTCTTTGTAAGGCTTTACTTGCAGTTCACTAACTGGGATACCCCGTTCATAGCGTTGGAGATGAACTTTTTTATCTCGCCAAACTGTAACTTCTACAACCTCAGATAGGGCATTAACAACAGAAATACCAACCCCGTGCAAACCTCCAGAAACTTTGTAGCCACCGCCGCCAAACTTACCACCGGCGTGCAGTACCGTCATCACGGTTTCCAAAGCCGATTTCCCGGTGCGCGAGTGAGTATCGACGGGAATACCGCGACCATCATCTGTTACAGTCACGGAACCATCAGCGTTGATATCCACTTCTATATGAGTGCAATGACCCGCCAAAGCCTCATCGATTGAATTGTCCACCACCTCGTAAACTAAATGGTGGAGTCCTCGCGGCCCAGTGGTACCGATGTACATTCCTGGTCTTTTGCGGACGGCTTCCAGACCTTCCAGAACTTGAATCTGATCGGCACTGTAACTGCTCGTCATGTAAACTCTCCTGATGCGTGGGGTTGAAATCGCCTAAAGGCAAATAAAAGTAAAAACACTCCAAAATTGTAACACAAAAGCCTTGCTGGCGTCTGTAGGGCATTTTCAAGAGAAGTTTATACTGGGGTTGCAGTACCGTAGAAGAGGGGCACAGGAGCAAGGGAAGAAAACTAATGACTAATGACTAATGACTAATGACTAAATTAATTGTGATTTGTGGGGCGACGGCAACAGGTAAGTCGGGTTTGGCTTTGGCTTTGGCGATGCAGTTGAGTTCTGTAATTCTCAGTGCTGATTCTCGTCAAGTTTATCGTGAGTTTGATATTGGGACGGCGAAACCAAGTGTGGCTGAACAGAAATTGGTGCCGCACTATTTAATAGATATCTGCGATCCAATAGACATGATGACAGTAGCAGACTACCAGGAACAAACACAAGCCTTAATTGCTTCTGTTGATGTTACACCACTGTTGCTAGTTGGTGGGACTGGTTTATATATCCGTTCCATTGTCCAAGGGATGAAAATCCCTAGAGTTGCACCACAAACAGAATTGCGATCGCAGCTTGAATCTCTTGGTCAAACTCAACTCTACGTAATGTTACAACAAGTTGATCCAGTTGCTGCACAAAAAATTCATGCTAATGATCCAGTGCGAACTTTAAGAGCTTTAGAGGTATATTATGTTACCGGATGCCCCATTTCAGAACAACAAGGGGAGAATCCACCGAATTATCCGATTTTGCAAATTGGTTTAGATTGCGATGTTGAAAAGTTGGATGCTCGGATTAAACAGCGTACTGAGAAAATGATAGCAGATAATTTCGTCGCTGAAGTGGAGTATCTTTGTCAAAAATATGGCGCTGATTTGTCTTTGTTGAATACTTTGGGCTATCAAGAAATTAAGCAATATTTGGCTGGGGATATTTCCTTAAATGAAGCAAAAGAATTAATAGTTTTGCATACACGACAATTTGCCAAGCGACAACGCACTTGGTTTCGCGCCTATCCAAAAATTGAGTGGTTTGATGCGAATGATCCTGATTTATTAGAGAAGGTTTGGCATCGTATAAATAAGTTTATAAGTTGCACGAGTTAGTGAGATTTTTTTACTCATGCAAAGACGTAAAAAACTTTGCGTCTTTACAGCAAGTGTTTTATTAAGTGTCGGGTTCTACGCCCATAGCCCGTAGCCTATCTGCTAGTAATTGGGTGCGTTGTTCTGCTTGTTCGGCGCGTTGTCGTTCTTGTTCGGCGCGTTGTTGTTCTTGTTCGGCGCGTTCATCCCCAGTCAGTAGAACATTACTATCTTGGTAGCACCAGCGTAACCAATGATTCTGTCTGCCTTCAAATTTACCTTCCCACAGAGTTATGCCTAAACCAACTTGTTCAAGCCAAGTTTCTGAAGTTTCAAAGTAACGCCTTCCCCTAAGTTCATAAACGCGTAGTACTTTTTCTCCTAATTGCTGATTCGGGTCGTATATGATGTAGTAACTAGCCCGCATATGTTCATAAATTTGCAGCTTTTTGCCCAGTTGATCACCTTCTTTATTAGAGACAATTTCGAGTACAACTTCTGGAGATTTGCCAAAACGCCAAACCATATAACAACGATTTTGTTTTTCCCACCATTTTTCAGGTACTTGGACATCTAAGCTGAGAAAGACATCAGGTACAATAGGGGGCTGAAGGTCTGTGTAGTAAATGCCTACATTAGCTTCAGCTAAAAAAGTCTGATGTTGTAGAGAACTGTAAAGAGAACT
The DNA here is from genome assembly GCF_015714705.1 of Nostoc sp. NZL. Taxonomy (NCBI): domain Bacteria; kingdom Bacillati; phylum Cyanobacteriota; class Cyanophyceae; order Nostocales; family Nostocaceae; genus Nostoc; species Nostoc sp. NZL. The sequence continues at coordinate 77,924 of NZ_WBKL01000036.1, forward strand.
CACTAAAAGGCGTTGTTGTTTAGCAGATGCAAAATTATCCACAGGTATATCATCTTCAGTGACTAGCTGGTTGGCATCTGGCACATAGTAATCATCATCATTGATTAGAAGTTGCTGAACCATGATTTTATCCAGTCTTTAAGAGCATTATTTCTAGGTTAGTTTATTTTTTGAAGCAGAGGAGTATATATGATTAATATGGGACATTTTTGTTTAATATTTATATGAATTTAGCTTAGATAATGTGCTTGCATCCGATATATCTTACTTTCACATATTATCTGATCTGGTATTTGATATATGCTTTTACTTAAAATAGTTAAAAATATAAGTGCTTTATTTACATCGTTTTTCGGGTTATGATATTGATTAAAGGTTTTTAATACTTGAAGCTGATAGATTAAATATCGATCGCTTCCCATTCGGTTATGCCAATAATTGGTTAAGATTAGTGTGCTCGCTCTCTCAGACGATCAAATCTGTGTTTTTACTCCCACATGCTTTGAACTAGATATGCATTAAAGAATTAACAAAGGCATCGTTTAAACTATTGCCTCAGTGGCTGCCTGGACTTAAGAAATTGAAAGCCCGCGTAGACAGTTAAAGTCTCTTCTGGGGGCGAATTCTATTTGCTAGGGCTTTTTACAAAAATCTAAACTTACTGATGGGGATGTAGAAACCTCATCTTCAACAAAGTAAGATGAGGTAGTTCATTCATATATTTTGTAGCAGATACTTGTGGAAAAGCAAATGCTAGATGTAAATTTTGTTATGAAAGTTGGCGATCGCGTCCGCGTTAAAGATTCGGTAGTAGTGTATCATCATCCTGAACATCGGAATCAGCCTTTTGACATCAAAGGTGAAGAAGGAGATGTAGTAAATATTGCCACCCAATGGCGAGACAGACCCGTAAGTGCTAATCTGCCGATTGTAGTCCAGTTTAGTAAAAAGTTTAAAGCCCATTTACGTGAAAATGAATTAGAAGTCATTTAGATGACTCATCGGCGGCGAAACCACTGGAAAATATTCAGTTCGCCGCGCATTCTTTTAAGCTCTTGGCGGTGCTGTTCTGCTGTTGTATAATACCATTCACAATAACGCTGAAACTCTGACCGGGAACGAACTTCGTGATAGAACTGGTGGGTTGTTTGGTAAGTAGCAAAAGCTTCTTCAACTTGGGGTTGAGGGGATGGGATAATATAGGGTAAGTTTTTAGACATAATTTTATGAGTGCTTAAGTGCTAAGTTATTTAAAAATTAAAACTCCGCGACTATTGAAATTATAGCTATTGGCGATACGCGACTATAAAATCTTGTGAGTAATGCTGTTGAGCCTGTTTACGTGATGCGATAGCAGATTATTTTTTAGGGTATCACGGGAGGGTTTGACGGATTTTACCGAAGTTAAATGTATGTGGGACAGATTCGCTCAGTCTTGGCGTAAAGATTTGTCGTTGATGACAAAGATGTTTGTAATTATCTCCATTCATTTGTCTTCAAGGAATCCTGTGAATATAGTATTCTTTGGATAATTATCTTCAGTTGAATTGTGGCTGCCAGACGCTTGAGTTTTACGGGTTTGCTCAAATATTCATTTTTAATCGGAAGTTATACGAACAACAAGGCTCTTGATTAGCGCTTAGTATTGTTCAGCATATAGCGAAATTATATGGTGGTGAGTTTATGATCAATAGCATTCGTGATCAAGGAACTATATAATTATCACTCTTTCAGAGCCAACCTCGTAAGCGATAGACAAAAGAACCAATGTACTCTTTTAAAGCGCTGGTAAATTGGTGTAAGTTATCGGTATCAGGTAATAAATTCAATATAGCGCCTTTGGGAGTGCTGCCGAGTTCTTGGAGTTCACCCTCACTAACGATAAAGTCAGTGGGTGCAGGAATAGCATTAATTCCTTGACGTTGAAAAATTCTAAGCGATCGCGGCATGTGCATCGCCGAAGTAACTAATAACACCTGATTGATGCCACGTGATTCCAAAATTTTTCGGACATTCACTGCATTTTGATAAGTATTAAGAGATTCAGGTTCCTGAACAATCGCTTCAGATGGAATACCAATAGATGTGAGTACTGTTGCCATATCTGCCGACTCTGATGAACCGCTTCCACGCCAATCAATGCGACCCCCACTGAGGATAATTATAGGCGCTCTTTTTTGGCGATACAGTTGTGCGGCATAAATTACGCGATCGCCTGATTCACTCAAATCGACGGTAGGTCTGGGGGGAAACGCTGATTTGGTTGCGCCACCTAAAACCACAATTGCTTCTGCAACTGGTATTTGGGCAGGTGGCAGATTTTGCCATTCTAGCGATCGCACGAGTGATTTAGCAATCCAAGCATTACTGCAAAATAGCAATAAAGTTAGGGCAAAAGCAATTGCGATCGCCGCAGTGCGCGGTCGTTTCCACAACATGATTAATGCTACTACCAAGCTCACGCAGGCTAATCCTAGTGGATAAAAAAATAGTGGCAGTAATTTGGATAGATATAAAAACATATTGGGGAATAGAGAATGGGAAATAGGGAGATGAGGGAGATGAGGAAGAAGAACTATTGATTATTGCCCGATATCCAATGCCCAATGCCCCATTCCCAAATTATTACTTTTCCCAAAACCTGAGATTGATACTACTTCCAGGAGTGCGACGATAACGGCGGGCACTTCTTCTTGTTTGCCGTTTGTTGATCCTATCGTTCGTTGGTTCAACTTCGCCCTCCTCTGATTCTTCAACTTGCAGCTGAGTTCTAGTTTCTTCCTTACTTCCCCACCAAGCAGTAATCCAGCCTCCAGCTAAAGCACCTATTCCACCTAGTAAGATACTCATGGGTGCTGGATACCCCAAATACACAAAGCCAAGCATGAAAAATAACCAGTATTTCAATCCTGTATCCACGCCATCAGAAGAGGCTACAGTTGGAGGCTGGGGGCTATTATTGGTTACATTTGTGATCCAGCTTAAGATGAAACCGCCCATGATACCTAAAAAGATGCTCAGGGCTGGTGCAGAGCCGGTCATTATTAATATAAATGTTAAAAATGCCCCAAATAACAACTGAGAAAAGAAGCTGGGAGAAATACTGAAAAAATCGTTCTTTTTGTCTGCCATAGAATAAAAAAAAGGCTATTAACTAATTCGTTCGCGCAGCGTCTCGTAGAGAAGCGTTAGCAACGTAGGAGCATCTGACTCGCTAACGTAATTCCTAATTTTCGATTCAATTACGAATTACGAATTACGAATTATTTTAATTGTGCCTGTTGTGATTGAGTTGTATCCAAAATCTTTACGTAGGATTGTTCTTCTTCAGTAAAAGGTTCAGCTTGTTTGATTTGTAAGTCTAATAAATCGGCGGTGGCATCAGCAATATCACCAGTGCGATTGTTAAGACGTTCTTTTAAAACTTCTAACGGTGCTGTGCATTGAATAATCTGAAGCGGAAGTTGATACTTCGTAGCTTGAGCGATCGCTTCTTGCCGCAACTGCTGTCGATCATACTTGGCATCCAAAATCACCGAAAAACCTTGTTTAGCCAGGATAATTCCCAATTCCAATAGCCTTGTGTAAGTTTTCTCGGTCATCTCAGGGGTATATAAATCATCGCCACCCTTTTCCCATAAGGGAATTCCCCCTAAATGTTTCCGCACTGCATCAGAACGAAGGTGAATCGCTCCCAGTTGACGGGCTAAATTCCTTGCTGTGGTACTTTTACCAGAGCCTGACAACCCCGACATCAAAATTAGTTGTCCCAGCTTTGGTTTAGTGTAGTCCCAAGCCTGTTTGTAATAGTCAGCGGCGGTTTTTGTCGCTTCTTCCTTTACCGTCGCGGGTACACTCGGATCATCTAGCAAAAACGAAGTTACCTTTGCCCGGACATAAGCCTGACGGCTTAAATACAAGGGCAGCACCTGTAAGCCTTCCCAGTCTCCAGTTTGCTCTATGTAGGCATTCAAAAAAGCATTACCCAAGTCTTTGCGCTGCCGCGCTTCCAAATCCATCACCGTAAACGCCACATCGTACATCACATCGACAAAGCGAAACGGCTCATTAAACTCAATGCAATCAAACAGCAGGATTTTGTCGTGCCACAACGCAATATTTCTCAGGTGTAAATCCCCATGACATTCACGAATATAATCGTTTTGAATTCTGTTAGCAAATAATTCTGGATGTTCTGCAAAAAAATTATCTGTATATTGCTTTGTTTCTAGAAACTGCGCCTGAGTCTGTGGGCCACCAATATACTTCTCAGTTTGCTGATAATTTTCATCAATTGCAGCCCGAACCTTTGGCACTTCACCAAAACTGCGAATATAATCATTCGTCTGTGCTTCGGCATGGTATTGAGCCACGACCCGTCCCAACTCTTCTAGGTGTGTCTCATTTAAGTTACCCTGTTCAAAAAGTGTACTTAATAAAGACTCTTGAGGAAACTGGCACATCTTCAGCACGTATTCTACAGCTTCGCCCGTTCCCCCTAACTGATATTTTTCCCCTACCAGAGTTATAGGCAAAACTTCTAAATACAGTTCACCAGCACCCCGTTGATTTAACCGTAACTCTTCTTGACAAAAATGCTGCCGCTTTTCTAAGGTGGAAAAGTCCAAAAAACCAAAATTCACAGGTTTTTTCAGCTTATAAGCGTAATCCCCAGCCAGCAGCACATAAGAAACGTGGGTTTGAATTAGTTGAATGGGTTCTGTTACCGGATGGGGATAAAATCCCGGCTGTAACATTTGCTGAATTAAGACTGGAAGAGTCGCTTCTGTCATCTCTGTCCTCTGCGCTCTCTGCGCCTCTGCGGTTCAAATACAAAAAAACCAGGAGTTCCCCCCTGGTATCATCAAAAATTATTACACAGTTTACCTAGCTTAAGAAGCTGCTTCAGTTTCAGTTGCTGTCCCAGCGTCATCAGCACTGATTTGTGGTGGCAAAACGCTCACAACAAGTCGTTCTGATTCAGCTAGAGGTGTTACACCTTCAGGAAAGGGTATATCACTAATACTCAAGCTGTCTCCAATTTGCAGGTTAGAGACATCGATTTCAATTACATCTGGGATGTTTTCTGGCGCACAACTCACTTGCAATTCGGAGATTACGGTGTCTAAAACACCACCATCTTGTTTAACACCAATAGCATTTCCCACAAAACGCAGCCGTACTCCTACAGTTGTGTCGCCGTGGCCTGCAACCGCGAAAAAGCTGAGGTGGTAGGGTGTACCTTTTGCTGGATGGATTTGAAGTTCCCGCAGTAGGGCTTTGCCGCGCCAAGGTACATCAGCAACGTTTAACTCAATCAATGTATTGTTGACTGAAACTCTTTTGAGCAAGCGCTCAACAGTTTTGGCATCAATGGTCAAAGAAATTGACTCTGTACCTTTGTGACCGTATAAATTGGCAGGTATCAGTCCAGAACGGCGCAAAGCTCTTGGCTTGCTGCCTTCTGGGCGTTTTTGAGATTCGACTGTAATAGCCATAGAAATTGTGAGTTGTTAATTAGAGTTAGGAGTTAGGAGTTAGAAGTTAGGAGTTAGGAGTTTTGAATTAATTACTTACTCCTCACTCTTAACTCTTAACTTTTAACTAAGCACTGAGCAGGGTAGCAGGTGTGCCGTCGGCCTGCAATAAAGCGCGTTTGGGCCCGTGGATGGGGTCTTCTACGATTATGGTTTGATCGCGGCTTGCTCCTAGTGAGACGATCGCGATCGGGACTTCCATCAATTCAGCGAGGAATTTTAGATAGTCCAGTGCTTGCTGTGGCAAGTCTTCCAGGGTGCGGCAGTGGGTTGTTGACACTTTCCATCCTGGTAAGGTTTTGTAGATGGGGCGACATCTAGCAAATTGACGAGAACTTGTGGGGAAGTGTTCGCTGCGTTGGCCATCTATGTCATAGGCGACACAAACTTGGATTTCCTCTAATTCATCAAGGACATCCAGTTTGGTGAGCGCCATACAATCCATGCCGTTTATCCGCACGGCATAGCGACCAATGACAGCATCAAACCAGCCACAGCGGCGTTTGCGCCCGGTGGTTGTGCCAAATTCGGCACCGCGATCGCACAACAATTCTCCCAACTCTCCATCCAATTCGGTGGGAAATGGCCCCTCTCCCACTCGCGTTGTGTAGGCTTTCGACACTCCAATTACCCGGTCAATCATTGTCGGCCCTACCCCTGTACCAACGCAAGCCCCCCCGGCCACAGGATTAGAGGAGGTGACATAGGGATAAGTTCCATGATCTAGGTCAAGAAGCGTACCTTGTGCACCTTCAAACAAAATATTCCGCCGTCGCTGAATCGCATCGTATATTTTTAACGATGTATCAATAACGTAAGGGCGCAAGCGTTCTGCATAACCCAAATACTGTTCAATTACCTCTTGTGGATCTAGAGGTGGCAAGTTGTAAAGCTTTTCTAAAATGACGTTTTTATAATTAATCGTCCATTCCAACTGCTCACGTAGCCCATCCGGGTTCATCAAGTCTAAAACCCGAATGCCTGTACGTTCAGATTTGTCAGCATAAGTCGGCCCAATGCCCCGACCTGTTGTGCCGATCTTATGGCTTCCCCGCCGTTCTTCGGATGCCTGATCAATCAACCGATGATAAGGCATCGTTACGTGGGCTGTCTCAGATATCAGCAGGTGGTCAGTGGAAATATTTAATTCTTTTAATTGGTCGAGTTCTGCGATCAAAATCTGTGGATCGATGACTGTTCCACAGCCGATAATGCAATCGGTATTTGGATACAAAATACCAGAGGGAATCAAGTGCAGCTTAAAGGTCTGACCTTTAACTACAATCGTGTGTCCAGCATTGACACCCCCTTGGTAACGAACCACAACATCTGCGGAACGGCTGAGTAAGTCAGTTATTTTACCTTTTCCTTCATCGCCCCATTGGGCACCTATGACAATGACGTTAGCCAAGAGCTTATATTAAGAAGTAAAGTTTCCACAAACTATAATTATTAACACATTGCTTGAATCATGTCAAGTTTATTGCAGAATAACTTAGTTTTCAATTCAGGCGGTTAGAAACTGCCGCGGTAACTTTAAGTTGACATCAATGCCCTGGTTTTGTTTTGGATTTATGGATAGTGGGAGGTTAATTACAATTCCATAATTATAGATACGTTGCAATGCAATCTATCTACAAACATTATGGATAGGCAACTTAATCTGATCCAAACTGCATTGGCTATACTACTGCTCAAAATGAATTTATATTAAAAATTAGCGGATTTATTTGTGACTATTATGTATAAATCATCATCCCAAAAAATCCAGATATTTAAAACTTGAAGAGATTGTATTTTGTTACCCGTGCTGTCACAATCATTAAAATATTCTCAGTATTTGCTTTTAATCTTTAATTTTAACTGATGGAGGGCATCTGCGGCAGAAAGGGCGATCGCATGATCAAAAAATGGTATCGAGTCCAAAAGCTGAAAGCAATATTCATCTTAGCGTTAGCAGTTATATTTACTAACGCTGTAGTCTCCTATAGCAACACTGTTAAGCTGATTTACAACCAGCAAGGGGTGATATACTCCTATGAAGTGGTTACTCAACTTCAAAGTATCCAATCTACACTCAAAGATACCGAAACGGCACAACGTAATTACCTAATTACAGCAGATGCAGATGATCTAAAAACTTATCTTGCAGCTTATCAACAAACTAATAGCAATATTCAGATTCTCAGCAAGCTAACTACCCAGAACCATCAAAAGCAGCAGTGGATTTCTTTGTTGGAGCCAAAAATTAGCAACAGGCTCAACATCCTGCAACAAGAAATTTACCTCAGGCAAAACCAGGGATTTGAAGCAGTTCGGCAGCGAATCTTATCTGACAAAGACAAGCAAATCGGCAAAGAAATCCAACAGCTTATTCACGACTCTTTAGAAGTGGAGCAAAATTTATTACAGCAGGGAATGCAGCAGTCACAAGCAAATTCCCAAAAGGCAATAGTTACATTTTTTATCGCTGCTGTTGTGGATTTAGTCCTGGTGGGGCTGCTGTATGACTTGTTGTGGCGTTATATCAAGCAACTTCAGCAGACGGAACTGGCCCTACGCCAAAGCGAAAATCGTTTACGAGCCATGATAGATGCAGAACCAGAATGCATCAAGTTAATTGCCAGGGATGGCACCATTTTAGAAATTAATGCCTATGGGCTTGCAATGCTGGAAGTGGAAAGTGCTGATGTTTTGATTGGTAAACCAGCTGATGCTGTAATTTTACCAGAGTATAGAGCAGCCTTTGCCGACTTGCATAAAAATATCTGCCAAGGTAACAAAGGGACTTTGGAGTTTGAAATCGTTGGATTTAAAGGTACCCGCCGCTACATGGAAACTCATGCCGTACCACTGCGTAACGAATTTGATGGTACGTTCATCCATTTGGCACTGACGCGAGATATAACCCAGCAAAAACAGGCAGAACAGAAAATCCGTGAACAAGCAGCGCTGCTGGATGTATCAACTGACGCGATTCTGGTGCGAAATATCCACAACCAAATCTTGTTTTGGAATAAAGGTGCTGAACGACTATACGGCTGGAAGGCTGAGGAAGCTGTGGGCAAAAATGTTTTGCAACTTTTGTATAAAGACATTTCACCACAGTTAGAAGATGCTTACTTGAAGGTAATGAAAGCGGGTGAGTGGCGCGGTGAGTTGCGTCAACTAACAAGGGAAGGCAAAGTAATTATCCTTGAAAGTCGGTGGACACTGATCCGACATGATAATGGACAACCCAAATCCATTTTGAGTGTGAACACCGAGATTACGCAGCAGAAACAATTGGAAGCTCAACTTCTGCGATCGCAACGTTTGGAGAGTATCGGCACCCTAGCTGGCGGTATCGCCCATGATCTCAACAATATACTATCCCCAATTTTAATGTCAGTTCAACTGTTGCAGAAGAAATTGCCCGATTCGCAGAGTCAGCAAATACTGCAAACCCTAGAAAATAATGTCAAACGCGGCGCTAATTTGCTCAAGCAAGTGTTGTCCTTTGCACGGGGTATTGAAGGTAAACAGACAATTGTCCAAATTCAGCCTTTGATGGCAGAAATTGAGCAAATTATCGTTCAAACATTCCCTAATTCCATTATCTGCCAGATAGATATCCCTAAAAATCTCTGGTACGTTCGTGGAGATATAACTCAACTACATCAAGTGCTGATAAATTTAGTCATCAACGCCCGCGATGCCATGCCAAATGGTGGTATTTTAAGGATTGCGGCGGAAAATCTGGTGATTGGTGAACATTCTGCCCAGATAAATATTGATGCGAAAGTGGGTTCTTATATTGCGATCGTGGTGACGGATACTGGGATGGGGATGTCGTCGGAAGTCCAGCAACGGATTTTTGAACCATTTTTCACTACCAAAGAGGTAGGAAAAGGTACGGGTTTAGGACTTTCCACGGTGTTGGGTATTATTAAAAGTCACGGTGGTTTTGTCAATGTTTACAGTCAAGTAAATAGAGGTACTCAGTTTTCAGTGTACTTGCCTGCCTCAACATTCAGAGACACACATTTGCTGTCTCCAGAATTAGAATCAGTTACAGGAGATGGCTAATTTATATTGCTGGTGAAAATATCACAGACTACAAAAATCCTATCAACCAAAACTTCCTGCCCACATTGAAAAATGGTTAATAGAAATAAAGAATATCAGTTAATATGATACGCCGTTATCACTATTTTCTGATCTGGACTATATATGGGATCTACTCTTGGGTATTGGTTATGAATCCACCATACCTTTATTCTATTAGACTGTGCAGGTGCGCTACCTGAGATTGAATACCCTGCCTGAGTCATTAAGGTTTCAAAAGTATTTGAGTCCAGAACCATACAATTAAAAAGCCGTTAGTCCCTGTATTTGATGCCTGTTTAGGGTCATAGCTACCCTGGTAAGTCGTAAAAATTCTATATCCTGGTAATACTAAAGCAATTCCAGTGTTACTGTGAATTTTACCGAGATATTTATAGGGAATAAGAGTTTGCGAAGTATTTTGCGTAAGTCCTGTTTGAGCTAACCGTAAGTGGGTTTAAATGTGAGGAAAATCAAACTACTGGCTTTGATATTAATTAGTTTGGCAATGGTGTTGTGGTTGAATTTGCGTTCCTCAACACCGTCAATATCAACTATTGCGTCTTCACCACCAAAAACTATCCGCTACTTCGAGCGCACTTTGCCTCAAAGCATCGCTCACATTCTGTTGATTCCAGCTAATAGCAAATTTTTGGTAACTCCTGCATTATCACAAAAGGTAAGCACCGTAGAGGAATTTGCCCACAAGCATCGAGCCGTAGCTATCTTGAACGCAGGCTTTTTTGACCCAGCCAATCAAAAATCCACATCTTACGTTGTCCTACAAGGGAAGTTAGTAGCTGACCCCAAGGAAAACGAGCGGCTGGTAAACAATCCAAACTTAAAACCTTACCTGAGTCAAATATTCAATCGTGCAGAATTCCGCCGCTACTTATGTGGGCAAACTATCAGCTATTCGATTGCACTACACAGTCAGTCACCACCAGTAGGTTGTCACTTAGTCGATGCTATAGGTGCAGGCCCACGCCTATTACCAGAACTCACGTCAGTAAAAGAGGGCTTTGTGGATAATTCCAATAAACGAGATGTACTTGGCAGCAACCAACCCAACGCCAGAACTGCTGTGGGTATCACTCGTGATGGCAGCGTTATTTTAGTTATGGTGGCTCAAAAACCGTCGGCTCCCGCGAACTCTGGGATATCCTTACCAGCATTAGCAGATTTTATGAAAACTCTTGGTGCTGATAAAGCGATGAATCTCGATGGGGGGAGTTCATCTTCGCTTTATTACAATGGCAAAACCTTTTACGGGAGGGTTGATTTGGAGGGTAATCCTATCAAGCGTCCCGTGAAATCAGTTTTGCTGGTTCAGGAAAGCTAGTATTGAATGCTATCTGAGGTAGCAAGCCTTTACTTTCCTCTTACCGCCGACTGCGAAAACCTTGTCTTCCATTAACTTGGTCAAAGAGAACATCGTATTTATCAAAAAATGCGATGCCAGTATTTACAAATATAGGAAGTTCTGCTTGTGGAGAGATACTCAAATTCCAGCGATTAAATCCGTCGCGGTTTCCTGGTGTCAGGCTGTAATCAAAAATGCTATTAATTGCTACTTTCAGAGCATTTGCTGAACGTAACACTCCTGGCTTGAGCTTACCTGCTGTAGAAGCTGACTTAAATTCAGTCAAACCATTAATAGTTCCAGTATCAGTGATCATTTTGCCATTACAAAGATTTTTAGCAGAACTCCCAGCAATAGTTAAACAAACTTTGCTCAGTTGAGAGTCCCATCTATTACCGGGTACACCATTAATTTCGCTTTGTTTACTCCAAGCAGCCATTTTGAAACCTGCTTGATTATTGGCAGTCAAACCGAGAATTAGGCTGCCATTATTGTTACTACCACCATTTCCAATCACTATAAATCCGTTACTCAGATTTCCTGGTAATTTTCTCAACGGATTATAGGGAAGTGACTTTTCAAAATAGTTGACACCGATAATACCAGAAAATGGCGCACCACTCTTTGCTGAACAATTAGGCTTTTGGGCAATACATTGGCGGCTAGTAACAACTTGTACCGGAACTGGTTCTGCGGCGGGAAGCAAACCAAACCGGACATTAGCATAAACTAATTCTCCCTCCAGGATAGTACCATCGCTTAATACTTCCTTGATATTTTGTCCTGTTCTGCGGATAGGAGCATTACCTAAAAACTCTTTGGGAACTCGCAGCCCTGCTGACCCTGTATCTAATAAGATACGCCTTGGTTTACCATTTGCGATCGCCATTTCCAAAAAATAGCCGCGAACACGTTGACCGAGGGAAGGTTTCGTGTATAAAGGTAGGGATATGGTATCAAAAGTTGGTTTGCGGGGTGTATTTTGAGAGATATCGCGCAACGCTGGGTTTGGAAAAAGAGCCGCAAATGCTGACTGTCGTTGCGCTGCTGGTTCAGGCGCGATATCCCAAAGGCTTTCGTAGTAGAAAAAGCCGCTACCTAAACCGCGTTGTTGCGCTGCTTGCACCTGGGATTGGATTTGTGGCATGGAAACTGGGCGATTTCGTAACCCCGCCATAATACCGATACCAGTTGGGATGATTTTTTGGGTTTCTAAAATTTCTGGGCGGGTAATTTGAGCGATAAAACTTTCTAAATCATTACGGTATACTTGCATGACTAACTCATCGACAATACCTAACCGTACCCAGTTAAGCCAGTCTTGCAGTTGCAGCTTGTAGGCAAAATCATAGTAATTAGGAGAAACTGAGAAGATAGCATTCGGTTTTCTAGCTTTCACAGTTTGGTGGAGGTCTACCATGAATGCAGTGATTTTATCTGCCCGCCATTTTATCCATGCTTGGGCTTGGGGATTCGGTGGGGGAGGATTGCCCGTTTCTTGAGTATATAGACTAATTGTGTATTTATCGTAACCAAAATCCACAGGTAAACTCATGTGGTCGTCAAATTGAACGCCATCAGCATCGTATTGAGTAATGACTTCCATCACGAGTTCGGTGATAAACTTTTGCACTTCCGGGTGAAACGGATTCAACCACGCTACCTCACCCGCAGCACTAATTGAAGTTTGAGTCCCATCCGGCTTTTGTGTCAGCCAATCTGGATGCTGGGATGCGAGTTCCGAACTTAGGGGAACCATGAAACCAAATTCAAACCAAGGAATTGCTAGTAGCCCTTCTCTGCGGGCTTGGCTGATAATGTCTGCAATCACATCTTGTCCATCTGTTCCTTTGAAGAAGAAGGGAATACCCTTTTTTTGCATGATGGCGCTGGGATAATGTGTATAGCCATCGTTCCAGACTACTGGATAAACGGTGTTAAAGTTTAGCTGCCGCAGTTGGCTCATGGCTGCTTGCACCTTTGAGCGATTTCTGAAAACGTTAAAATCGTTACCACTCAGCCATACCCCCCGAATTTCTTGACGAGATTGAGGAGGTAGTTGGGCAAAGCTAGGGGCAAAGCTGTTGATTAGCAATACCGTAATGAATGATATCAGACATAATAATGGCAGCAGACGCTTCCTTAAAAGCCACCAACCTTGATGAATGAAAGGCGATGTCTGCCGACTAGACGCAACTCTACCAGACGCTTTGCGTAGCTTGCTGCGATATAGGAATAAGCTACGCACGGTGTTAACTAGTAAGTTGGTTAGAGTAGCATTGATTTCTATGCTTTTTTCCCAGAACTGAGTTGTCATTACTTCTGCTTACTAAATGAGGTTAATTGGTTATATTCATTCCATATAAACGTTAAATTGCTACACCAGGAAAACTGATACAGTAATTTAGCTGCAAGATAGTTGACGCAGTTATAGGGTTAGTGGTGCCAAATAGAAATGTTTCAAATACAACCTCTAATAAATTCTCGCTGCTCTCATGCCTACGCCTGGTAGATTTTTTGCATAGCACCATTCCTCCTATTGGAATTAAGTCAGAATAATAATAGGCAATCATAGAGGGTGCTGTTATGTTTCGTCTAACTCAAATTGTTCGGAACTTGTTCCTTCGCCTTCAAGGCTTGTTTGGTGTTTTATTCAAAAGTGTTTCCAATGCTGTAAGAAATTCATTTGGTTTTTTTGCCAACCTGTTCGGATTTACAAGGTCTGATTATTTCTTAGAATCTGATGAGGCGCAAGGTAGAAAGCAAGCTTCTGCAAAAGAGCCAATTAAAACGAATCAGGATAACACTTCTAAAATTTCCGCCACTAACCGCCGTCGTCCTAATGCCAAAATTGACGACTACTACCTCAATATGGCTCGCGATGTGAAAAAGAACTAATAAAAGCCATCAATTGGAGGGTGATTTTATTGACATCCTCCCGGCGCTAATCAGGAGTACCTGATATAGCGGGGGATTCCAAAGATCGCTCTTTGGACTTCCTCTTTCCGCGACCCGACTTACTTGGAGGAGTTTCCTCACCCACGCAGAGGTCGATGTCTCCAGAGGCGATTAACGTTCCTGTGTGCCCCACAGTACGGAGTCCAATTTCAAGAATATTCAGCGCTGCATTATGGTCACGGTCTAAGGCTGTTCCGCAATGGGGGCAGCAATGAGTCCTGGTACTCAAAGTTTTTTTGACAACCTCACCACAGTTAGAGCAATTCTGACTGGTGTAGTAGGGTGGAAC